>NZ_JBEXHW010000018.1:0-83908 GCF_040608235.1 Streptomyces sp. NPDC005202
CCAGTAGACGACTGGGTTGATAGGCCGGATCTGGAAGCACGGTAACGTGTGGAGGTGACCGGTACTAATAGGCCGAGGGCTTGTCCATAGATGCTCGCGTCCACTGTGTTGGTTCTGAAACCACGAACAACCCCATGCAGGTCACGCATGGTCCGGTTGAGAGTTTCATAGTGTTTCGGTGGTCATAGCGTGAGGGAAACGCCCGGTTACATTCCGAACCCGGAAGCTAAGCCTTACAGCGCCGATGGTACTGCAGGGGGGACTCTGTGGGAGAGTAGGACGCCGCCGAACAAATCTTGAGAAAACCCCCGTGCCATTGGGCACGGGGGTTTTCTGCGTTTACAGGGGCTCACGCCGTCCCTCATCGGCGCAAGCCCGCAGATTCAGAGCCGCCCCGCCGCCTTCAGCGCCAAATACGCGTCCGCCAGCGCCGGCGCCAGATCGTCCGGCGTCGCGTCGACGACCGTGACGCCGTGCCGGCGGAGTTGCCCCGCAGTGCGATGGCGTTCGGCCTGCGACTGGGCTGCTGCGGCAGCCTCGTACACGGCCTCGACGTTTCCGCGGGCGGTGGCCATCTGTGCGATGTGCGGATCCGCCACCGAGGCCACAAGAACCGTGTGGCGCTGGGTGAGCTGAGGGAGCACGGGCATCAGGCCCTCTTCGACGGGCGCCGCGTCCAGGCTGGTCAGCAGCACGATCAAGGATCGGCGCGGGGCCGTGCGGAGTGCCGTGGCCGTAAGGCCTCGGGCGTCCGTCTCGAGGAGCTCCGGTTCCAGTGTTGCCATTGCGTTGACCAGAGAGGGGAGGACGTCGCCTGCCGCGCGGCCCTGGACGAGGGCGCGGACCCGGCGGTCGTAGGCGAGCAGGTCGACGCGGTCGCCGGCGCGGGAGGCGAGGGCCGCAAGGAGGAGGGCCGCGTCCATGGAGGCGTCCAGGCGCGGTGCGTCGCCCACGCGGCCTGCGGAGGTGCGGCCGGTGTCGAGGACGACGAGGATGTGGCGGTCGCGTTCGGGACGCCAGGTGCGTACGGCGACCGTGGACTGGCGGGCCGTGGCACGCCAGTCGATGGAGCGGGTGTCGTCACCGGGGACGTACTCGCGCAGGCTGTCGAATTCCGTGCCCTCGCCGCGCGTCAGCACGCTGGTGCGGCCGTCGAGTTCCCGTAGCCGGGCGAGCTTCGAGGGGAGATGCTTGCGGCTGGTGAACGGGGGCAGCACGCGCACGGTCCAGGGGACCTTGTGGGTGCCCTGGCGGGAGAAGAGCCCGAGGGGGCCGTAGGAGCGGATCGTCACGCGGTCCGCCTGGCGGTCCCCGCGGCGGGTGGGGCGCAGGCGGGTCGTGACGCGGCGGCGTTCGCCGACCGGCACGGTGAGGCGGTGGCGGGATGCCGCTGCTTCCGTGCCGGGCTGCCAGCTGCTCGGGGGCCAGGCGTCGCGGAGCTGCGCGCGCAGCGGGCGGCGGGACGGGTTGGTGACCGTGAGGGTCACGTCGGCGGTCTCGCCCAGGCGTACGGAGGTGTCGCCGGAGCGGGTCAGACCGAGGCGGCGTACCGGCGCGGCGAGGCGGTGGCGGGATGCCGCTGCTTCCGTGCCGGGCTGCCAGCTGCTCGGGGGCCAGGCGTCGCGGAGCTGCGCGCGCAGCGGGCGGCGGGACGGGTTGGTGACCGTGAGGGTCACGTCGGCGGTCTCGCCCAGGCGTACGGAGGTGTCGCCGGAGCGGGTCAGACCGAGGCGGCGTACCGGCGCGGCGAGGGCGAAGTCGCAGGCGCAGGCCACTGCCAGGGGTGCGTTCACGGCGAGGATGCCCGTCCAACCGGGGTCCCAGATGCCGACGGGGAGGGAGCCCAGTGCCGCGAGGAGCGCGGCGCGTCCGGTGAGTGCCATCAGCGGGGGACGGGGACGTGGGCGAGGATCGCGTTGATCACCGAGTCGGCGGTCACGCCTTCCATCTCTGCCTCCGGGCGGAGCTGTACGCGGTGACGGAGGGTGGGCAGGGCCAGTGCCTTCACGTCGTCGGGAATGACGTAGTCGCGGCCCGTGAGCCAGGCCCACGCGCGGGATGTCGACAGCAGGGCCGTGGCCCCGCGCGGGGAGACGCCGAGGGTGAGGGACGGCGATTCCCGGGTCGCCCGGCAGATGTCCACCACGTAGGCCATGATCTCGGGGGAGACCGTCGTCTTGGCGATCGAGGCGCGGGCCGCTTCCAGGTCGGCGGGGCTCGCCACGGGGCGTACGCCGGCGGCGCGCAGGTCGCGCGGGTTGAAGCCCGCGGCGTGCCGGGTGAGGACGTCGATCTCGTCCTGGCGGGAGGGCAGAGGGATCGTCAGTTTCAGTAGGAAACGGTCCAGTTGGGCCTCGGGGAGGGGGTAGGTGCCCTCGTACTCGACCGGGTTCTGGGTGGCGACGACCAGGAAGGGTTCGGGGAGCAGGCGCGGGGTGCCGTCGACCGTGACCTGGCGCTCCTCCATGGCCTCCAGCAGCGACGACTGGGTCTTCGGAGGGGTGCGGTTGATCTCGTCGGCGAGGAGGAGGTTGGTGAAGACCGGGCCGGGCTGGAAGGAGAACTCCGCGGTGCGGGCGTCGTAGACCAGCGAGCCGGTCACGTCGCTCGGCATGAGGTCGGGGGTGAACTGGACACGCTTGGTGTCGAGTTCGAGTGCGGCTGCCAGGGTGCGGACGAGCAGCGTCTTGGCGACTCCCGGGACTCCTTCGAGGAGGACGTGTCCGCGGCACAGCAGGGCGACGACGAGGCCGGTCACGGCGGGATCCTGGCCGACCACGGCCTTGGCGATCTCGGCGCGCAGGGCCTCCAGGGAGGACCGGGCGCTGCCCGGATCCCCGGCGTGCCCGGCGTTGTCAGTGGTCGGGTCCATCATGAACGGCGTACCTCTCTTTCGAGGGCGTCGAGTTGGTCGGCGAGGGAGACGAGGGCCGCGTCGTCGCCGGGCGGCGGGCCGAAGAGGAGGGAGTCCAGGGACGGTCCGTCGCCGTGGAGGTGGGCGGACAGCGCGGGGAGCAGGGCCTCGGGCGTGTGCGCCTGGGCGACGGGGACGCCTACGAGGGGGGCGAGGCGGGTGCGTGTGGTGGAGCGAAGAGCGGCGGCCGCGCGGTCGCGGGCGGTGGCTTTGCGGTAGAGGCGGGCGCGGCCTTCGACGGTTTCGGAGGCGCGGATCGCGACGGGGAGTTTTTCGGGCACCAGGGGGCCGAGCCGGCGTGCCCGCCACAGGGCGGCCAGGGCCGCGGCGATGAAGAGCTGCAGGGTGCCCCACAGCCAGCCCGAGGGGAGCAGGTCGAAGAAGCTGCGGTTGCCCGTGTCGGGGGCCGAGTCGTCGGAGAGCGAGGGGAGGTACCAGACCAGATGGGGGCGGGAGCCGAGGAGTTGGAGGGCGAGCGAGGCATTGCCCTGCTTGTCGAGACGGGCGTTGTAGAGAACGTCGGGCGCGCCCAGGACGACGGTGTCGCCGCCGCCACGACTCTGCGGGAGGCGCAGCAGGGTGGGCAGGCCGTCGCTGGGGTAGCAGGAGTCGGCGTCGCGGGCGGTGGTGGAGTAGCGGATACCGCCGGTGTCCGCAGCGCCTGCGCGCCGGGCGGCCGGGAGCGAGCAGCCTGGGGAGAGCGTCGTTCCGAAGCTGAGTGCGGGGTCGGCGGTGACGCCGGGGGCCAGCCTGCCGACGGACGGGGTGTCGGGGGCGATGAGGACGGTGCGTCCGCCGGAGGCGGCGGTCGCCGCGTGCAGCTGGGACTGTTGATGATCCGTCAGCAGGTCGGGGACGGTGACCAGCAGGGTGGTGCCGGGCCCGGCTGCGGTGCGCGCCTCGTCCAGGGTGGTGACTACACGCGTGGACACGCCGTGGTCGGCGAGGAGTGCGGCGACGGCGTGGCTGCCGTAGGGGTCGGCGGAGCGCGGGTCGAGACGGCCGTGCTGGGCGCCCGAGCGGAGCACGGCGATCGCCACGGCCGCCGCCAGGAGGAGCACGAGGGCGAGCAGGACACCCCGCGCGCGGGTCCACACCTGGCGGGCGGTGGGCGAGGCCGAGGTGGGCGGGAGCGTGGCCTCGGTGGTCATCCGGCGGCTCCCTGGCGGGTGTTCGGGGCCGTGCTCTGGCTGCTGCTTGCGAGTTGCGGCCTGGTGCGCTCCAGTTCGCGGTCGAGATCGGCGATGCGGTGGTACGACCGCTCGGTCGCCCTGCGCCCGCCGTATATGACGTCGTCGAAGTCCCGTGCGGCGGCGCGCAGCCGGTCCGTGTGGGCGGGCAGGGCGCGGCAGGCCTCGGCGGCCGCTTCGTCGGCGGTGCGGCCGGGACGGACGTCGAGGAGGGCGCGTTCCTCCAGGGAGCGGACGATGGCGCGCATCCGTTCCTGGACGGCTTGGCTCCAGTGGCCCTGGGCGGCGTGCGCCTCGGCGGCCGCGCGGTGTTCGGCGGCGCTGCGGGGGCGGTCGTCGAGCAGGGCGGCCGAGGAGGTGGGCTCGCGGCGCGGCGTGCCGAGGCGCCACCACAGGGCGCCCAGCACGGCGAGGACGGTCACGATGATGACGACGAGGCCGACGGTTCCGCCCGGTGTCGCGGCCGAGGCGGAGTTGAAGAGCTTGTCGAGCCAGACCCAGAAGGCGTTGAGGGCGCGTTGCAGCAGGCCGGGGTCGTTCTCGTGGTACATGCGCTTGGACAGCTCGCGCCGTGCCTCCTCCCGCGCGGGATCACGCGGGATCGTCACCGGCGGTTCGTCGCCGGAGCGAGGCCGCGCCAGGACGGCCGTGCCGCCGCGGGCGCGCATCAGGGTCCGTACGGCCCCCTCCGCCGCGCCCGTGAGCGCCGGCAGTGTTGTGAGAACTCCCCCCGACAGGCTCACCGCATCAGCTCCCCGAGGTGGAGGCGCCGGAGCCGTAGCCCTGGACACCGGCGGCGCGGGCCAGTTCGAGGTCGAGGGCCTCGCGGCGGATGCGCTGGTCGATGTAGAGGAGCACGGTGACGCCCGCCGTGATCGGGAACGTGATCATGGAGCCGATCACCGATCCGACGCCGCTGACGATGAGGTACGTCCAGCCGAGGCCGCCGCTGCCGTTGAGGAATCCGCTGACCCCGTCGCCGCTGAACGCGGAGGCGATAAGGGTGAAGGGGATGACAACGATCGCCGAGACGATGCTGGCGATGATCACGGCCAGCAGCTGGATGCCGAAGACCCGCCACCAGGAGCCGCGGACCAGCTTGGCGGAACGGCTCATCGCCTTCACGATGCCCTGCTTCTCCAGCATGAGTGCGGGCGACGCCAGGGAGAAGCGGACCGCCAGCCACAGCGCGACCACGCCGGTGCCCAGGCTGCCCAGGATGGCGAGCGCGGCTCCCCCGGCAGGCGCTCCCGCGAGGGCCACGATGATGCCGGGCAGCGCGCCGACGCCGACCACGACGACGCCGATGAGCAGCAGCAGGAAGATCAGGCCGAACAGCTTGACCACCTGGGGGCGGGCGTCCCGCCAGGCCTCACCGGCGGTGACCGACTTGCCGAGCACCGCGCGGCTGGTGACGGCCGTGAGCAGTGCGGTGGCCACGACGGTGCCGACCATGGAGACCAGGAAGACGAGGCCGGAGGAGAGCAGGGCGTCGCCCATGGCGCGGCTCAGTTCGCCCGGGTCGGCGTTCGGGTCGTTGAGGACTTGCGTGCTGGCGCTGTCGTCGAGTGCGAAGCCCTGCAGCAGGATGACGACGATCTCGGTGACGACCGCGACGACCAGCGAGATGCCCAGGACCGTACGCCAGTAGGTGCGCATGGTGGACACCGCCCCGTCGAGGATCTCGCCCACGCCCAGCGGGCGCAGCGGGATCACGCCGGGCTTGGCCGCGGGCGGCGGACCGCCCCAGCCGCCGCCCCAGGCGCCGTATCCGCCGGGGCCGCCGTAGCCGTAGCCGTAGCCCGCCGGACCGCCGCCCGGGCCGGTGGGGGGCCGGCCGCCCCAGCCGGGGCCGGGGGGAGGAGGCGGTGGCGTCTGGCCGGGGGCCGGGGCGCCCGTGGGCGCGGACCACTGGCCGGGTGGCGGCTGCTCCTGGGACCACTTCGCACCGGGGCCCTGCGGCTGCGTGCCCGGCTGGTCCGCGGGCTGCGCGGGGCCGGGGCGGCCGGTGGCGTCGGCAGGACCGGACGCACCGGGTTCCTGCCCGTCGGACGGGGCAGATCCGGGCGAGGCCCAGCCCGGAGTGTCTTTCATCGTCGCTCCTTCACGGTGCCCGTCCGCGGTCGCGGCGGCAGGTTGGCAGCCATCGTGCCATGGGGTGGTCCTCGACGGACCAGCCGCGGTAGGGCCTGTACACCTTCAATTGTCCGCCGGATACGGGGCAGACTGACCGCATGGCTGATCAGTACGCGCAGACCCGCGAGGACACCCGGCCGGCCGGGACACCGGTGATCCGATGGGAGGAGCCGCCAGAGGGCCCGGTCCTGGTCGTCCTCGACCAGACGAGGCTGCCGGCCGAGGAGGTCGAGCTGGTGTGCACGGACGCGCCCGCGCTGGTGGAGGCGATCCGTTCGCTTGCCGTGCGCGGGGCGCCGCTGCTCGGTATCGCGGGGGCGTACGGCGTCGCGCTCGCCGCCGCGCGGGGCTTCGACGTGGACGACGCCGCGACCGGCCTGGCGGGTGCCCGGCCCACCGCGGTGAACCTGTCCGTCGGCGTGCGCCGGGCGCAGTCCGCCTACCAGGCCGCGCTCGCCAGGACCGGCGACCCCCGGCAGGCCGCCCCGGCGGCGCTGGCCGCGGCGCGGCAGCTGCACCAGGAGGACGCCCAGGCCAGCGCGCGGATGGCCGAGCACGGGCTGGCGCTGGTGGATGAGCTGCTGCCCGCGGGAGGGCACCGCATCCTGACCCACTGCAACACCGGGTCGCTGGTGTCGGGCGGGGAGGGCACGGCGTTCGCGGTGGCGCTCGCGGCGCACCGCGAGGGGCGGCTCAGGCGCCTGTGGGTGGACGAGACCCGGCCGCTGCTGCAGGGCGCCCGCCTGACGGCGTACGAGGCGGCCCGCCACGGCATGGCGTACACCCTGCTCACCGACAACGCGGCGGGTTCACTGTTCGCGGCCGGTGAGGTGGACGCGGTGCTGATCGGTGCGGACCGCATCGCGGCCGACGGTTCGGTGGCGAACAAGGTGGGCAGCTACCCGCTCGCGGTGCTGGCGCGGTACCACCACGTGCCGTTCGTCGTGGTGGCGCCGTTGACGACGGTGGACCTGGAGACCCCGGACGGGGCGTCCATCGAGGTCGAGCAGCGCCCCGGGTACGAGGTGACCGAGATCATGGCCCCGCAGGTCCCGGTGACGGGAGCCGGCGGCGGCATCCCGGTCGCACCTCTGGGGACCCAGGCGTACAACCCGGCGTTCGACGTGACCCCGCCGGAGCTGGTGACGGCGATCGTCACCGAGGAGGGCGCCGTCTCGCCGGTGACCGCCAAGGCCCTCGCCGAGCTGTGCGCGAGGTCGCGGCACCCGACGACCGGCTAGTTCAGCCGTCGGACGTACTACCCCTTACCGACGTCCCCAGTCTCTTACCGACATCCCGGCCCGGAACCGAGGGCAGACAGTAGCGACTCCATACGACTATCGTCACAGGCCAGTGACGTGCCTCACCTGTACCTTCGCCACTGTTACGAGAATGGGATGATGTCGTTTATGAAGGGACGAGTCCTTGTCGTCGACGACGACACCGCACTGGCCGAGATGCTTGGCATCGTTCTGCGTGGTGAAGGTTTCGAGCCGTCTTTCGTAGCCGACGGCGACAAGGCGCTGGCCGCTTTCCGTGAGACCAAGCCCGACCTCGTGCTGCTCGACCTGATGCTGCCCGGCCGGGACGGCATCGAGGTGTGCCGCCTGATCAGGGCGGAGTCCGGTGTACCGATCGTGATGCTGACGGCCAAGAGCGACACCGTCGACGTCGTCGTGGGCCTGGAGTCCGGCGCCGATGACTACATCGTCAAGCCGTTCAAGCCGAAGGAGCTCGTCGCCCGTATCCGGGCGCGGCTGCGGAGGTCGGAGGAGCCCGCGCCCGAGCAGCTCACCATCGGGGACCTCGTCATCGACGTGGCGGGTCACTCTGTGAAGCGCGACGGGCAGTCGATCGCGCTGACGCCGCTGGAGTTCGACCTTCTGGTCGCCCTCGCCCGCAAGCCGTGGCAGGTGTTCACGCGCGAGGTGCTCCTCGAGCAGGTCTGGGGTTATCGCCACGCGGCCGACACCCGCCTGGTCAACGTGCACGTCCAGCGGCTGCGCTCCAAGGTCGAGAAGGACCCGGAGAAGCCGGAGATCGTGGTGACCGTCCGTGGCGTCGGTTACAAGGCCGGGCCGAGCTGACATGTCCGGGGACAGTGCTGCTTCGGCGCCCGGGCGGACCGGGGCCCGCGCGGGGCGGCCTGTCGGCCGGAAGACCGCAGGTTCCCGCTGGGGGCGTCTCCTGGAGGGCGGGCTGCTGCACGGCGGAGTCCAGGGCAGCCCGGTGCTCCGCCTCTTCATGCGCTGGGTGCGCCGGCCGCTGCTGCCCGTGATGCGGCTGTGGCGGCGCAACATCCAGCTCAAGGTCGTCGCGACCACACTGCTGATGTCACTGGGCGTGGTCCTGCTGCTGGGCTTCGTCGTCATCGGCCAGGTGCGTAACGGGCTGCTGGACGCCAAGGTCAGGGCGTCGCAGAGCCAGGCCACCGGCGGGTTCGCCGTGGCCAAGCAGAAGGCCGACGAGGCGGCGAGCGGCACCGGCGACGACGGCACCCCCGCGGACGGCCACTCCTCCCAGAACGTCATCCAGTGGATGAGCGACCTCGTGTCGTCGCTGTCCAGCGGTGGCCAGGGCGCCTTCGACGTCGTCACGCTCCCCGCGGGCGACGACAGCGGCGGCGGGCGCGGTCCGCGCGCCTCCGGCGGCGTGGACCCGACGGCGAGCGTGCCCGAGGACCTGCGTGCGCGGATCAACGGCAGCATGGTCGCCGCGCAGAGCTACACCCGCATCGTCTACAAGGACGGCGACAAGGAGTCGCAGCCCGCCCTCGTCATCGGCAAGCAGGTCAACGACCCCAACGGCGACCCGTATCAGCTGTACTACCTCTTCCCGCTCACCCAGGAGGAGAAGTCGCTGAGCCTGGTCAAGGGCACCCTCGCGACGGCCGGCCTCTTCGTCGTCGTACTCCTCGGGGCCATCGCCTGGCTCGTGGTGCGGCAGGTCGTCACGCCCGTGCGGATGGCCGCCGGGATCGCCGAGAGGCTCTCGGCCGGGCGGCTGCAGGAGCGGATGAAGGTCACCGGCGAGGACGACATCGCGCGGCTCGGCGAGGCCTTCAACAAGATGGCGCAGAACCTCCAGGTGAAGATCCAGCAGCTGGAGGACCTGTCGCGGATGCAGCGCCGGTTCGTCTCCGACGTCTCGCACGAGCTGCGGACGCCGCTGACGACCGTGCGGATGGCCGCCGACGTCATCCACGAGGCGCGCGAGGATTTCGACCCGGTGACCGCGCGCTCGGCGGAGCTGCTCGCCGACCAGCTCGACCGGTTCGAGTCACTGCTCGCCGACCTGCTGGAGATCAGCCGCTTCGACGCGGGCGCGGCGGCGCTGGAGGCCGAGCCGATCGACCTGCGGGAGGTCGTCCGCCGGGTCGTCAGCGGCGCCGAGCCGCTCGCCGAGCGCAAGGGGACCCGGATACGGGTCGTCGGCGACCAGCAGCCCATCGTGGCGGAGGCCGATGCGCGACGTGTGGAGCGCATCCTGCGCAACCTCGTCGTCAACGCCGTGGAGCACGGCGAGGGCAAGGACGTCATCGTCAAGCTCGCCGCGGCCGGCGGCGCGGTCGCGATCGCGGTGCGCGACTACGGCGTCGGGCTCAAGCCGGGCGAGGCGACCCGCGTCTTCAACCGCTTCTGGCGGGCCGACCCGGCACGCGCGCGTACCACCGGCGGTACGGGCCTGGGTCTGTCCATCGCCCTGGAGGACGCACGGCTGCACGGCGGCTGGCTGCAGGCGTGGGGCGAGCCGGGCGGCGGCTCGCAGTTCCGGCTGACGCTGCCCAGGACCGCGGACGAGCCGCTGCGGGGCTCGCCGATACCGCTCGAGCCCAAGGACTCGCGGCGCAACCGTGGACTCGACGACGCCGGTCTGCCGCGCGGCGGCGACAAGCGCGCGACCGTGCCCGTGCAGTCGGCCGGCGACCAGGCGACGATCCCGCCGCGCGACCCGATAGCACCCCGGCCGGCCACGGTGACCCCCACGGCCGACCCGACGGCGCTGCCCGGCAACGGCGCACGCGTGGTGCCCCGGCCCGCCTCGGGCGCACGGCGACTGGACGCCACGCCCGCCGCGGACACGGCGGGGAACGAGGGCGCGAGCCGTACGCGCTTGGAGGGAGCCGGGCCGGAGGATGCGAGGAAACAAGGGGAGGCATTCCGTGGGCGTTGACCGCGAGGGGGGCGCGCGGCGGCGGCCGGTGCGCGCGGTGGCGTACGCCGCCTGCGGGGTCGTACTGCTGGCGGGATGCGCCTCGATGCCCGACAGCGGGGACCTGCAGGACGTCGAGTCCACCCCGCGCCAGGACACCCAGGTGCGCGTGTTCGCCATGCCGCCCCGGGACGACGCCCCGCCGTCGGAGATCGTGCAGGGTTTCCTGGAGGCGCTGACCAGCGACGATCCGCACTATGCGACGGCGCGCCAGTATCTGACGGCCGCGGCCTCGCAACGGTGGAAGCCGGAGCTGTCCACGACGGTGCTCGCCAACGGGCCGGACGTCCAGGCCGATCACACGGGGGGACGCGACGACACCGACGACTACGCGTTCACGCTGACCGGCAGCAGGGTCGCCCGGGTGGACGCGCAGCAGTCGTACACGCCCCTCAGCGGCCCCTACAGCCAGCCCGTCCACCTCACACGGGACCGGAAGACCGGGCAGTGGCGCATCGACGGGCTGCCGCAGGGCGTCGTCATGGGCCAGTCGGACTTCCAGCGCAACTACATGTCCGTCAACAAGTACTACTTCGCCTCGAACACCAAGGCCGGGTCCGGCACACAGCCGACCGCCGTAGCCGATCCCGTCTACGTGCGCCGACGCGTGGACGCGATGACGCAGATGGTGCGCTCCCTCCTCAACGGGCCCACGCGCTGGCTCGGGCCCGTGGTCCGGTCCAGCTTCCCGACCGGTACGGCGCTGAAGAAGGGCGTCACCTCGCTGACGCCCGACGACCAGAACAAGCTGACGGTCCCGCTGAACGAGAAGGCGTCCCGGGTCGGGCGCGAGAAGTGCTACGAGATGGCGACGCAGCTGCTGTTCACCCTACAGAACCTGACTCCCACCGTGGACACGGTCGCGGTGCAGCGCGCCGACGGGACGTCGCTGTGCACGCTCGGCGAGGACCGGGCCGAGGCCGTCGCCTCGCGCGGCTCGGTGAAGCGCCCCGAGTACCTGTACTTCGTCGACGACAAACGCCGGCTGGTGCGGATCGCGGGCGGCAGCGCGGGCACGAGCGCCGCCCCGGTGCCGGGCGCGTTCGGCGAGGGCGCCCAGCAGCTGCGGTCGGCGGCGGTGTCGTGGGACGAGCGCACCGCGGCCGGGGTCGGCTTCGACGGGAAGTCGCTGTACGTCGGGTCGCTGGTGTCGGGCGGTTCGCTCGGGGAGCCCGTGCTGCGCAGCCGGGGCAAGACCGAGAACGACCGGCTGACCACGCCCAGCTGGGACGCGCACGGTGACCTGTGGGTGGCCGACCGCGACCCCGCCCACCCGCGGCTGCTGGTGCTGGAACAAGGGGCTGGCCAGCCCCTCGACGTGAAGATCCCCGGGCTGAACGGGCGCATCAACGCGGTGCGGGTGGCCGCCGACGGGGTGCGGATCGCGCTCGTCGTGGAAAAGGACGGCAAGCGGTCCCTGCTCATCGGACGGATCGAGCGCGAGGAGAAGAGCGGGGAGCGGCCGGTGGTGTCGGTCCTCGAACTGCGTTCCGCCGCGCCGGAGCTGGAGGACGTCACGGCCATGTCGTGGGCCGGCGACAGCCGGCTCGTGGTGGCCGGGCGCGAGCAGGGGGGCGTGCAGACGATGCTGTACGTCCAGGTCGACGGCTCCACGCCGGAGGGTCCGGCGCCCGCCGCGGTGACGGGGGTGAAGTCGATCGCCGCGTCCGAGGACGACCGGCTGCCGCTGGTGGCGTACTCGGCGGAGGACGGGATCGTTCGGCTGCCGTCCGGGGCGCAGTGGCAGAAGGTGGTCAAGGACGGGTCGGCGCCGGTTTATCCGGGGTGAGGGTCTTCGCGGGTCCGGGTGAGGTGCCGTCGTCTGCTCCAGCCCCGGATGCGGCGCCTCCGAGAGCCCGTGGCCTGGGGCTGACCCGTGTGGGGGAAAGCCTGGTGACCGCGGGCGGAGTTGTCCACAGGGCGTTGTCCACAGGGGTGGCCGGGATGGGTCAGCGTTGGCACAGTGGAAGGCATGCGCGGGTGGTGGCAGGACCTCACCGACCTGGTGCTGCCGGCCGAGTGCGGAGGCTGCGGTAGACCTCGCACGGTGCTCTGCCCGGAGTGCCGTGCCGCCCTGAGCGGATCCGCATCGCGCCGGGTGCGACCGGTGCCGGAGCCGCCCGGCCTGCCGGCCGTGCACGCGGCGGCGCCATACGCGGATGAGGTGAGGGCGATCCTCCTCGCCCACAAGGAACGGGGCGCACTGGCCCTCGCGGGCCCACTGGGCGCGGCTCTGGCGGGCGCCGTGCGGGCGGGCCTGCGTTCCGGGCTGCGGTACGGGCCGTCCGGTCCCGGTGACGCGGTGGCGCGGTCGGCCGGTGGACCTGTGCTGCTCGTTCCCGTGCCGTCCGCGCGGCGGGCCGTCCGGGCTCGGGGGCATGATCCGGCGCGGCGGATCGCGCTCGCGGCAGCGGGTGGGCTGCGGCGGTCGGGGACGCCGACCCGGGTGGTCGCAGTGCTGCGGCAGCGGCGTGCCGTGGCCGACCAGTCGGGGCTGAACTCCCGGCAGCGGCTGGACAATCTCGCCGGTGCGCTGGAGGTGGCCGCCGGTGGTGAGCGACTGCTGCTCGGCGGTGCGGTCGTGCTCGTCGACGATCTGATGACGACCGGCGCCTCCCTCACGGACGCGGCGCGGGCCGTGAGGACGGCTGTGTACGCGGCGGCGCCTCGGGAAGGGATGGGGGAAAGGAACGCTGGATCAAGGCAGAAGGAGAGGAACTCGGTGTATGACGCACCGGAAATGGCGGATGCGTACGGCACCGGCGACGTGGTCTGCGCGGCTGTGGTCGCGGCGTCACCGGATTCCTTCGAAATAAACCGGAACTGACTGCGAACTTGCGTCGTTGCAGGTAATGAGAGGGTCAATTCGCCTGAACGGAGGTACGCCGCAGTAGAGGGTGACGTCATCCGCACGGGCGAGATATCTTCGGTTGTGAAGGGAAAGTCGCAGGCCATCCCTGGCATATCCGAATGCCGTGTCGCGGGTTTTCCGCAATCACCCGCACGGCGGGGTGGAGATCTTGCCCACGGGGGAGGAGGAGGTGGACGTCACCGAGTCCGAGGTTCCGGGGCTGACCGGAACCGGATGCACAAGGGAGATGCTCCGCCGCTGAGCGGAGCGATCCGGGAAACGGAGTTCTGCGTGGACATCGTCGTCAAGGGCCGCAAGACCGAGGTGCCCGAGCGGTTCCGCAAGCACGTGGCCGAGAAGCTGAAGCTGGAGAAGATCCAGAAGCTCGATGGCAAGGTGATCAGCCTCGACGTCGAGGTGTCCAAGGAGCCCAACCCCCGACAGGCCGACCGTTGTGACCGAGTGGAGATCACGCTCCGCTCCCGCGGTCCGGTGATCCGGGCGGAGGCCGCGGCCAGCGATCCGTACGCTGCACTCGACCTGGCGGCGGAGAAGCTGGATGCCCGGCTGCGCAAGCAGCACGACAAGCGTTTCTCGCGCCGCGGCGCGCGCCGAATCTCGGCTGCCGAGGTCCCCGACCACGTCCCGGGCGCGGCGACTCTGAACGGGAACGGCCGCACCGTTTCGGAAGAAGAACCGGGCGAAGTGCCCACCAAGAAGATCGGCTCGCTGGAGGTGCAGGGTGACGGACCCCTCGTCGTCCGCGAGAAGACCCACGTCGCTTCCCCGATGACCCTGGACCAGGCCCTCTACGAGATGGAGCTGGTCGGGCACGACTTCTATCTGTTCGTCGACTCCGAGACGAAGGAACCGAGCGTCGTCTACCGGCGACACGCCTACGACTACGGCGTGATCCACCTGAGGACGGACACGATGGTCACTCAGTCGCACTCTCCCGAGGCGGGCGGCACACTCGGCGGCTGACCCACCCGGCTGACAGCTGAGCGGTGCCCCTGGTGCGCGTGTGCGCCCCCAGGGGCACCGGTGTGCGCCCCCTTCGCGCACTGCTCTGTCACCGCAGTGTCGTCCGGGCATGAAATCATGGCCGCAACGGCTCAACCGATGGGCCGTTGCCTTGGGTTGGCGATGGCACCGGACACCAGGCCACAGCCTTCAGGGGGAGGAACGATGGCGGACAGCTTCGGACCGCTGCAGGACGGGGATGCCGACGGCGGTGTCGTCGGCATGGGCCCGGACGCGGGCACTCCACGCAAGGAGCCGATCAGAGTCCTTGTCGTGGACGACCACGCCCTCTTCCGCCGCGGCCTGGAGATCGTGCTGGCCGCCGAGGAGGACATCCAGGTGGTCGGCGAGGCGGGCGACGGCGCCGAGGCTGTCGACAAGGCCGCCGATCTGCTGCCCGACATCGTGCTGATGGACGTACGGATGCCGAAGCGGGGCGGGATCGAGGCGTGCACCTCCATCAAGGAGGTGGCCCCCAGCGCCAAGATCATCATGCTGACGATCAGCGACGAGGAGGCCGACCTCTACGACGCCATCAAGGCGGGCGCGACCGGCTACCTCCTCAAGGAGATCTCCACGGACGAGGTGGCCACCGCCATCCGCGCGGTGGCCGACGGCCAGTCGCAGATCAGCCCCTCCATGGCGTCGAAGCTGCTCACCGAGTTCAAGTCGATGATCCAGCGCACCGACGAGCGCCGACTCGTCCCCGCGCCTCGGCTGACCGACCGTGAGCTGGAGGTCCTCAAACTCGTCGCCACCGGGATGAACAACCGGGACATTGCCAAGGAGTTGTTCATCTCCGAGAACACCGTGAAGAACCATGTCCGCAACATCCTGGAGAAGCTGCAGCTGCACTCCAGGATGGAGGCGGTGGTGTACGCGATGCGGGAGAAGATCCTCGAGATCCGGTAGCCGCCCCGGGGCTTCGGGCCTCCCGGGCTACGCGAGGGCGCGGGCGAGCTCTCGGACGAGGGGCTCGCGGAGGTCGGGGGCGTCCACACGTTCGGCGCGTACGTTCGTGCAGTCCACCCAGCTCGCCGCCTCGATGAGCGCCTGCGCGACGGCCGGTACGGCCTTGGCGTCGTTTAGGGTGACCTGCTTGGCCACGAGGGTGCGGCCCTCGCGGGCGGGGTCCACGCGGCCGACGAGGCGGCTACCGGCGAGCACCGGCATCGCGAAGTAGCCGTACACCCGCTTCGGCTTGGGGACGTAGGCCTCCAGGCGGTGGGTGAAGCCGAAGATCCGCTCGGTGCGGGCCCGTTCCCAGATCAGGGAGTCGAAGGGGGACAAAAGAGTGGTGCGGTGACGGCCGCGCGGGGGTGTCTCCAGCGCCTCCGGGTCCGCCCAGGCGGGCCTGCCCCAGCCCTCGACCGTGACCGGAACCAGGCCCGAGTCCGCTATCACCGCGTCGACCTGCTCGCCCTTGAGGCGGTGGTAGTCGGCGATGTCCGCGCGTGTGCCGACGCCCAGGGACTGGCCGGCGAGGCGGACCAGGCGGCGCAGGCACTCGGTGTCGTCCAGCTCGTCGTGCAGCAGTTCCTCCGGCACCGCGCGCTCGGCGAGGTCGTACACCCGCTTCCAGCCGCGGCGCTCGACGCAGACCACCTCGCCGTACATCAGGGCGCGTTCCACGGCGACCTTGGAGCCGGACCAGTCCCACCACTCGCTGGTCCTCTTGGCGCCGCCCAACTCCGTGGCCGTGAGCGGGCCTTCGGTGCGGAGCTGCTTGATGACCTGGTCGTAGGCGCCGTCGGGGAGTTCGTGGTTCCAGTGCGGGCGGTTGCGGTAGGCGCGGCGGCGGAAGGCGAAGTGGGGCCACTCCTCGATGGGGAGGATGCAGGCGGCGTGCGACCAGTACTCGAAGGCGTGCGTGCCCTTCCAGTAGGCGTTCTCGACCGTTTTGCGGCCGACGGCGCCGAGGCGGGCGTAGGGGACGAGTTCGTGGGTGCGGGCGAGGACCGAGATGGTGTCGAGCTGGACCGCGCCGAGGTGGCGGAGGACGCCGCGGACGCCTGCGCGGCGGGCGGGGGCGCCGAGGAAGCCTTGTGCCCGGAGGGCGATGCGGCGGGCGTCGTCTGCCGAGAGGTCGATGGCGGGGCGCGGGTGGGTTGTCATGGGGCGCACGATAAGGGGTGGGACTGACAACGCGGGGTGAGCTGCGGGTTGGTGATGGAGTGCCCGGTGTGGGTGCTGGGGCACGTGGGCCGCGCAGGCCGGCGCTTGCGGGGGGCCGCCGCCCCTGCTTGCGCGGTCCCCAAGCTCGTCGAGGGGGTACTCCGTCGGCGCCCATCCGTGCCGCCCCTGGGGGTGCTCCAGGCCGTCAAGGCACGGAGGGGAGACTGCCGCGGCGGCGCGGCGGGAGGTGTCATGAACCCGCAGGGGCGACCGTTCTCATCAACGTGTAGGCAAGTCATGAACGTGTCGGCAAGTACGGTGCCGTCGACGGCAGGCCCAAGTCCGACGGCAGCAGAGAGCCCACCCAGCAGTCACGGCGTACGCCCTTGTTGTTGATCGCGGAGCGCAGTGTGCCCTCCATCCTGAAACCGGCGCGTTCCGCCACCGCGCGGGAGGCCTTGTTACCGGCCTCCGCGCGCCATTCCACGCGGTCGACGCACAGGTGGGTGAAGGCCCAGCGGGAGGCGGCGAGGGCGGCCTCGGTGATGTAGCCATTGCCCCGGTGTTCCTTAGTGGCCCAGAAGCCGACCTCGGCCTCGCCCAGGGAGCGCATCGTGAGACCGAGCATGCCCACCAGGTCCCCTTCGGGGAGGAACACGCCGAAGGTGAGCATCGAGCCGTTCGCCCAGCCCTCGGGGACCATCTGCTCCGTGAAACTCTGCGCGTGCTCCGGCAGATAGGGGGAGGGGATCGGGGTCCAGCGCTGGATGTCGGGGTCCTGCGCAGCGGCGTACACGGCGTCGGTGTCCTGGGGGCCCACGGTGCGCAGCAGGAGGCGGTCGGTGGTCAGCGTGACGGGTTCCATCGGCTGATTCTGCTCGGGGGTTCCCAGAAGGCGCCATCTTTTTGCCCTGCGTGAGCGAGCGATCACAATTCGCGCAATTCGTTGGGGGGACGCGGCACCATCCGCGACGCCCGGCCGTTGTCCTCATTGAAGGCGACGCAAAGCAGTGGAAGCCCGCCGTCTCGGCAGGCCCTCCCGGCTTGGCCGGGTCCTCGCATACGATGGCCGTTGCTCAGTCACGAAAATGGAAAACTGACCGTCCCAGGCCCGACCGGCAAGGAGACCAACCCCCGTGTCCGTCCTCTCGAAGATCATGCGTGCAGGCGAAGGCAAGATCCTGCGCAAGCTGCACCGCATCGCGGACCAGGTCAACTCCATCGAAGAGGACTTCGTCGACCTCTCCGACGCCGAGCTGCGGGCCCTCACCGATGAGTACAAGCAGCGGTACGCCGACGGCGAGAGCCTGGACGACCTGCTGCCCGAGGCGTTCGCCACCGTGCGCGAGGCGGCCAAGCGTGTCCTCGGACAGCGGCACTACGACGTCCAGCTGATGGGCGGCGCCGCCCTGCACATTGGCTACGTCGCCGAGATGAAGACCGGCGAGGGCAAGACCCTGGTCGGCACCCTGCCCGCGTATCTCAACGCCCTCTCGGGTGACGGAGTCCACATCGTCACGGTCAACGACTACCTGGCCGAGCGCGACTCCGAGATGATGGGCCGTGTCCACAGGTTCCTCGGCCTGTCCGTGGGCTGCATCCTCGCCAACCAGACGCCGGCCCAGCGCCGCGAACAGTACGCCTGCGACATCACCTACGGCACGAACAACGAGTTCGGCTTCGACTACCTGCGCGACAACATGGCGTGGTCGAAGGAGGAACTCGTCCAGCGCGGGCACAACTTCGCCATCGTCGACGAGGTCGACTCCATCCTCATCGACGAGGCCCGTACGCCGCTGATCATCTCCGGCCCGGCCGACCAGGCCACCAAGTGGTACGGCGACTTCGCCAAGCTCGTGACGCGCCTCAAGCGCGGCGAGGCGGGCAACCCGCTGAAGGGCATCGAGGAGACCGGCGACTACGACGTCGACGAGAAGAAGCGGACGGTCGCTATCCACGAGTCCGGTGTCAGCAAGGTCGAGGACTGGCTGGGCATCGACAACCTCTACGAGTCGGTGAACACCCCGCTGGTGGGCTACCTGAACAACGCCATCAAGGCCAAGGAGCTCTTCAAGAAGGACAAGGACTACGTCGTCATCGACGGCGAGGTCATGATCGTCGACGAGCACACCGGCCGCATCCTCGCCGGCCGCCGCTACAACGAGGGCATGCACCAGGCGATCGAGGCGAAGGAAGGGGTGGAGATCAAGGACGAGAACCAGACACTCGCCACGATCACCCTGCAGAACTTCTTCCGCCTCTACAAGAAGCTCTCCGGCATGACCGGTACGGCGATGACCGAGGCCGCCGAGTTCCACCAGATCTACAAGCTCGGCGTGGTCCCGATCCCGACCAACAAGCCGATGATCCGCAAGGACCAGTCGGACCTCATCTACCGCACCGAGGTCGCCAAGTTCGAGGCGGTCGTCGACGACATCGCCGAGAAGCACGCGAAGGGCCAGCCGATCCTGGTCGGCACCACCTCGGTCGAGAAGTCCGAGTACCTCTCGCATCTGCTCAGCAAGCGCGGCATCCAGCACGAGGTGCTCAACGCCAAGCACCATGAGCGCGAGGCCCAGATCGTCGCCCAGGCCGGCCGCAAGGGCGCCGTCACGGTCGCGACGAACATGGCCGGTCGTGGTACGGACATCAAGCTGGGCGGCAACCCCGAGGACCTCGCCGAGGCGGAGCTGCGCCAGCGCGGCCTCGACCCCGAGGAGCACATCGAGGAGTGGGCCGCAGCCCTGCCCGAGGCGCTCAAGCGGGCCGAGGAGGCGGTCAAGGCCGAGAAGGAGGAGGTCGAAAAGCTCGGCGGCCTCTACGTGCTGGGCACCGAGCGGCACGAGTCGCGCCGTATCGACAACCAGCTGCGCGGTCGTTCCGGCCGTCAGGGCGACCCGGGCGAGTCCCGCTTCTACCTCTCGCTCGGCGACGACCTGATGCGGCTGTTCAAGGCCCAGATGGTCGAGCGCGTGATGTCGATGGCGAACGTCCCGGACGACGTGCCGATCGAGAACAAGATGGTCACGCGCGCGATCGCGTCCGCCCAGTCGCAGGTCGAGCAGCAGAACTTCGAGACCCGTAAGAACGTTCTGAAGTACGACGAGGTCCTCAACCGCCAGCGCGAGGTCATCTACGGCGAGCGGCGCCGCGTCCTGGAGGGCGAGGACCTGCACGAGCAGGTCCAGCACTTCATGGACGACACGATCGACGCGTACGTCCAGGCCGAGACCGCCGAGGGCTTCCCGGAGGACTGGGACCTCGACCGGCTGTGGGGCGCCTTCAAGCAGCTCTACCCGTGCAAGGTCACCATCGAGGAGCTGGAGGAGGCGGCCGGCGACCGCGCGGGTCTGACGGCCGAGTTCATCGCCGAGTCCATCAAGGACGACATCCGCGAGCAGTACGCGGCGCGCGAGGCGCAGCTCGGCTCCGAGATCATGCGTGAGCTGGAGCGCCGGGTCGTGCTGTCGGTCCTGGACCGCAAGTGGCGCGAGCACCTCTACGAGATGGACTACCTCCAGGAGGGCATCGGCCTGCGCGCGATGGCGCAGAAGGACCCGCTGGTCGAGTACCAGCGCGAGGGCTTCGACATGTTCCAGGCCATGATGGACGGCATCAAGGAGGAGTCCGTCGGCTACCTGTTCAACCTGGAGGTCCAGGTCGAGCAGCAGGTCGAGGAGGTCCCGGTCGAGGACGTCCAGCCGGTGGCGGAGGGTGTTCAGGACGCGGTGCCGGCGCAGGCGGGCGCGCGTCCGGAGATCCGTGCGAAGGGGCTGGACGCGCCGCAGCGTCGGGACCTGCACTTCTCCGCGCCGACCGTGGACGGCGAGGGCGGCATCGTCGAGGGCGAGTTCACCGCCGACGGCGAGCCCGTCCGCTCCGAGTCCGACGGGCTCACACGCGCCGAGCGCCGCAAGCAGGCCAAGGCCGGCCGTCGCCGCAAGAAGTGACGACCGCTCCGCGAGGAGCAGCACGCCGTGAAGGGCCGGGCACCCGAGGGGATGCTGTTGGTTAATTCGGGCCTGGTTGCTTCGCCCCGTCGCTATGCGGCGGGGCGGAGTGCTGTCAGGGGGCTGGTGCGGGTGCGGGCTCGGGGTGTGTGGGTGAGCCAGGCGTTGATGCGGATGAGGTTGACGGCGGCGCTGGTGAGCTGGTGCTGGAGGCTGGTCTTCGCCAGGCCGCGGTAGCGGGATCGGCGCAGGCCGCAGACGTGGACGGCCTGGGAGATGGTGCCTTCGATGCCGGCACGGATCTTGTAGCGGTTCTTCCAGGCGTCGGTTGCCTGGAGCGTTCGCGCCTGCTGGAGTGCTTCGTATTCGTCGCGGGGCCTGAGGTTGATCTCCCGCAGCCGGGGCTTGGGGGAGTTGACGCACTCGGTCAGCTGGGGGCAGGGCCGGCAGTCGGCCGGAGAGAACCGGACCCGGATGGTCGGCAGGCCCTCTTCAGAGCTGCGCTGGGCCCATTGGGTGCTGACGGCGCCGTTGGGGCAGGTCACGTGCTGGTTGTCCCAGTCGATGGTGAACGCGTTCTGGCCGAAGGCGGCATCGCCGCGGGCGTGTGGGACGGTCACCGCTTTCAGCGCAGATCGACCCCGTGGTCACGGCAGGCGGCGGCCAGTGCACCGCCGTTGGCATAACCGGTGTCCACCCAGTGCTCGCCCGGCAGCAGATCCCGCCGGGCGAGTTCGGCATGGACCGGGGCGGTCATCCGGTCGTCGGAGACGCTCCCGAGAGTCGTCACCACACTCGTGACCAGATGCGGAGTGTCCGCATCGCAGGTCTCTGTGAGGTGGACCTTGTAGCCGTCCCAGTTGATGTCACGTTTTCCGCCGGTGCGGGCTTCCAGGTCATAGCAGGTCACCAGGCGCATCACACCTGGTGGCCGGTCTTTTGGGCCTCGGCGGACCACCTCCCCGTCGACCAGGTGGAAGTACTGCACCCACACCTGCCGCAGCACCTCTGCCTCCGGCAGCCGCCGCAAACCCGGTGGCGCGTCGGCGGCCCAGATCATCCCAAGCAGGTGCATGCCGTCGTCACCGATCCGCTGATACGTCTGATCACGCCGGGACCGGTCCTTGGGAAAGCGGGAGTCCTCAGCCCGGGTGGCATAGTGCTTGAACCACTCCGGCCGGGCATGCCCGCTCAGCCAGTCCGGTTCGGCCAGGGCCACGGCGTTCAGTGCACAGCGCAGGGTTTCCGCAACCAGCTCCAGCTGGTTCACATCACGCACCGCGGACAGCACGTGAGTGGAGTCGGTCCGCGCGCGGCCCCGGACGGTGATCAGGTCCCGCCGCCGGGCGGCTGCCAGCACGGCGTCCAGGATCTCCCGGCCTCCGTCCGCTGCGACGAGCCGGTCACGGAACTCCGACAGCACCGAGTAGTCGAACCCCGCGTCAGCCAATTCCAGCGCGAGTGCGTACTTCCAGTCGATACGGGCCCGCACCGCCTGAGCGGCCTGCCGGTCGGTCAGCCCCTCCACGAACTGCAACACCAACACTAATGCCAGCCGTCCCGGCGACCAGGCCGGCTTCCCCCGAACCGGGAACAGACCCGCGAACTGCTCGTCACCGAACAACGGCCCCAACTCGTCCCGCACCCGGATCGCCAGACTGCCCTTCGGGAAGGCCGCCCGCGCCACCCGCACCGTATCCGCTGGAATCTCACCCGAGCCCTCAGGCCGCGACATCGACACCCTCCCCAAACGACGTCTGCTCCCAAGACCACAACCGGGTCTTGAGAGCAGACGTCACGCGAGGGCCCGAATTAACCAACAGCATCCCCGAGGGTGTCCGGCCCTTCGGCTTACGTCAGGGCCGTCGGAGGAGACCGGGATGGCGGTCTCCTGGCGGTGTCCTCAGTTGTCGTCCGTGCGGGGCATGCGCGGGCCGCCCAGTTCCACCGCGGTGCAGCGCCAGCGCAGGTCGCGGCCCTGTTCCAGGCGGAAGGCCATCGCGCGGAGCTGGTCGCCGGCGCTGATGCGGGCGAAGGCCTCGATGGCGCCGGGGCGGGGCTCGAAGTAGCCGATGTCGCGGACAACCGGGCGGGTGCCGCGGGCGCGCAAAGGGCCGCGTTGCGCGAGCCAGGCCAGTTCGTCGTAGGCGCGGCCGGCGGTGTGGCGGAGCATCCAGTGGACGGGCCGCTGCCCGCTGAGGACGGCGAGGAGACGGTCGGCGAAGAGGTCGGTGGTGACCGGGTGCGGGGCGGGTCGGGGAGCGGTCTGCGCGGCTACCACCGGAGCGGCGGCGGTGACGGTGGTGGCGGCGGTGGCCGTCGGACGGGGTGCGGTGCGTGGCTGCGCGGGAGTGCCGCGCCGGCCGGGGGCGGTGGCGCGGCCCGGGGCGGCCGGTGGGCGGCCGTCGGTGGGCCTCGTGCGTGCGGGGGTTCCGCCGCTCGGTGGGCCCGGTGGACGGCCGCCGCCCGTCGTGCGGGTCAGACCCCCGCCCGGTGTGCGGGGCGGAGTGCCGCCGGGGCGGCGTGCGTCGTGGCGGCCCGGCGGGCGCGTGCCGGGACGGCGCTGGTTCCTGGTCATGACCTTGTTCATGGAGTCCCCGTTCGGTCTCGCCCGGGTGGTACCGGGCGGTAACTTGCTGGTGGGGATCTTGTACGGGGCCCAGGACGGCGGCGGCAAGGAAGGCGCGGCCCGGGTCGGGGCGGCGGAGATGTTCACCTATCCGGGTGATCGCGGGGCCGGAAAGTCCGAGGGAACAGGGACGCACCGGGTGAGGTGCGAGGCGTGAGGTGGACGCGTCCGAGGGTGTGGGCAGGGACCCGAAAGGGGACTCCCGCACGTATCCTGAAGGCCGTCCGGGAGGCGGGGGATCGCCGTTGCCCGGAGCCCTTGCGGAGCCCTCCGACCACGAAAGCGGCCAGCCATGCGCGTCTACGTCCCCCTGACCCTCCCCGGTCTCGCCGAGGCGTACAAGACGGGTGAGCTGGGCGCGGGGGGACCGCTCGTGGCGTACGCCGTCACGCCCGCCCTGCGCGAGTGGTACCTGTCGGACGACATCGAGGAACTCGAGTACGCCGCGCTGAGCCGGGCCGCGCTGGCCTCGCTGCGGCTGCTGGCGGCGGACCCGGGTGCGCCGCGGCGCCGGGTCGTGGTCGCCGTGGACGTACCCGATGGCGCGGCGACGGCCGACCCCGACCGCGGGCTCGACCCGGCGGCGCTCGGCGAGGTGCGGGTGGCGGGGACCGTGTCGCTGGCCAAGGCGGCCGCGGTGCACGTCGACGCGGGTGACGCGGAGGCGGACGTGGCCGCCGCGGCGGAGGCTCTGGAGGCGGCGGACGCGGGGGACGACGACGCGCAGTTCGTGGTGGACGGGGCCGAGGACCACGAGCTGCTGTGGTACGCCACGCAGGAGATCCCGAACCTGGTGGGGCTCCGGGACTGACCCTCCCCAGCGCGCCGAGCACCGCCTCGACCTGCGGTTCTCTTGACTGTCAGTGGCAGCGGGTACGTTTTTTGGCATGGGGAAGCAGTCAGGGGCGCACATCGTCTGGGACTGGAACGGGACGCTGTTCCACGACAATGACGCGATCATCGGGGCGACGAACGCGGCGTTCGCCGAGCTGGGGCTGGAGCCGATCACGCTGGAGCGGTATCGCGCGCTGTACTGCGTGCCGGTGCCGAAGTTCTACGAGCGGCTGATGGGGCGGCTGCCCACCGAGGCGGAGTGGGCGGTCATGGACGAGGTCTTCCACCGCTACTACGCCGAGCACCGGGTGCGGTGCGGGCTCACCGAGGGGGCGGCGGAGCTGCTCGCGGGATGGCGGTCGGCGGGGCACAGCCAGTCGATCCTCAGCATGTACGGGCACGAGGAACTCGTCCCGCTGGTACAGCGATTCGGGATCGAGGCCCACTTCCTGCGCGTCGACGGGCGGACCGGGCCGTCCGGCGGCAGCAAGGCCGAGCACATGGTGCGCCACCTGGGTGCGCTGGCCGGGGTGGTGAATCCGGCGCGCACGGTGGTGATCGGGGACGCAGCGGACGACGCGGTGGCCGCGCGGCACGTGGGGGCGCGGGCGGTGCTGTACACCGGCGGATCGCACAGCCGGGCCAGCCTCGAGGGGGCGGGGGTGCCGGTGGTGGACACGCTGGAGGAGGCCGTGACGGAGGCGCAGCGGCTGGCGGCGTGAACGGGCAGTCGGCTCGGGCGGGACCGGCTCGGGCAGGCCGGCTCGGGCGGGACCGGCTCGGGCGGGCCTGCGAGGATGCCCGGGCGCCGGGGCCGGCGCCCGCCGGGGGGAGGCACGACTGCCCGCGGCTACGTCGGCTGTCCGGTCACGTCACTGGTGCCTTGGCGCGCAGCACCGTCAGGAACTCGCGCATCCACCGGGGGTGGTCCGGCCAGGCGCGGGCGGAGACCAGGGTGCCGTCGACCACCGTCTCGGCGTCCTGGAAGGTGGCGCCGGCGGCCTGCATGTCCAGCTCCAGCGCCGGGTAGGCCGTGACGCGGCGACCGCGCAGGCCGTCCACGGCTGCGGTGAGCAGGGGACCGTGACAGATCTGGGCGACCGGCTTGTCGGTGTCGAAGAACGACTTGAGGATCTTGCGGACTTCGGGGTCGTTGCGGAGGTATTCCGGGGCTCGGCCGCCGGGGATGACCAGGGCGGCGTACTGGCCGGGGTCGACCTCGGAGAAGGCGAGGTCGGCGGGCCAGGTGTAGCCGGGCTTTTCGGTGTAGGTGTCGAAGCCGGGTTCGAAATCGTGGACGACGAACCGGAGTGTCTTGCGTTCGGGGGCCGCGATGTGGACCTCATAGCCCTCTTCGCGCAGGCGTTGGTAGGGGTACAGGACCTCCAGTGACTCTGCTGCGTCGCCGGTGACGATGAGGATCTTGGCTGTCATGTCGTGCGCTCCCCTCGGGGTGGGCGTGCGTTGTCCTGGGCAAGGGGACGCGTCTCTTTCAGGGTGCCTTGCGCCGGGGTGACCGTCATGCGGGGTCGCCTACGCCGGCCGAGGCGGCCATGCCGCTGTACAGACTGTAAAAGTTCCACCCCCAGTTTTGTACACATACGGCTCATGACGGTCTCCCCGTGAGGAGCGATAGCCTTGTGGCGTGATCAGCGCGATATTTCGCGGGGGCACCGTCGCCTTCGCTCTGCGCCCGGTGTGCACGGACGACATCCGTGACCGGGCGGCGGTCGCTGGTCCTCGCGGGCGGGACAGGGTCTCGATGATCCCCAGGACGCCGAATCAACCCCGGGAACTGGCGTCGCCGAGAGCAGCGTCACACCCGTCGGGCGTGTCGAAAATGGCTGACAATCCCCCGCTCCTCTCACCTTGCGGCATAGCGTCGGAGCAGACCGGACACCCCGGGTCGTGGCGTTACGTCGAAAGGGAAGAGACCGTACTTCCTTCTACGTCACGCAACGGCGCGCGACAGGAGCCAGAGGACAATGCAGACCAAGCTGGACGAAGCCAAGGCCGAGTTGCTCGAGAGGGCCGCCCGGGTAGCTGAGAACAGCCCGGTCGGGGGGCACCTACCGACCGGGTCGACGGGCGAGGACACCCCGGACCGGGACTCCGTGCTCACGTTCCTCCAGCGCTACTACCTGCACACCGCCCCGGAGGACCTCACCGACCGCGACCCGGTCGACATCTTCGGAGCCGCACTTTCGCACTACCGCCTGGCCGAGAACCGCCCCCAGGGCACGGCCAACGTTCGGGTCCACACCCCGACCGTCGAGGAGAACGGCTGGACCTGCAGCCACTCCGTCGTCGAGGTCGTCACCGACGACATGCCCTTCCTGGTCGACTCCGTCACCAACGAGCTGACGCGCCAGGGACGGGGCATCCACGTCGTCATCCACCCGCAGTTCGTCGTCCGCCGCGACCTGACCGGCAAGCTCATCGAGGTGCTGCCCGTCCAGCCCACCGGCGAGCCGCTGCCGCACGACGCGCACATCGAGTCGTGGATCCACGTCGAGATCGACCGCGAGACCGACCGCGCCGACCTGAAGCAGATCACCGACGACCTGCTGCGCGTCCTGTCCGACGTCCGCGAGGCCGTCGAGGACTGGGAGAAGATGCGCGACGCCGCGATCCGCATCGCCGAGGGGCTGCCCAGCGAGTCCTTGCCCGGCGACCTGGCCGAGCCCGAGGTCGAGGAGGCCCGCGAGTTGCTGCGCTGGCTGGCCGACGACCACTTCACCTTCCTCGGCTTCCGCGAGTACCGGTTGCGCGGTGACGACTCGCTGGCCGCCGTGCCCGGCACCGGGCTCGGCATACTGCGCGCGGACCCGCACCACGCCGACGACGACAGCCACCCCGTCAGCCCGTCCTTCGAGCGGCTGCCCGCCGACGCCCGCGCCAAGGCCCGCGAGCACAAGCTGCTCGTCCTGACCAAGGCCAACAGCCGGGCCACCGTCCACCGGCCCTCGTACCTGGACTACATCGGCGTCAAGAAATTCGACGAGAACGGCGAGGTCGTCGGCGAGCGCCGCTTCCTCGGCCTGTTCTCGTCCGCCGCGTACACCGAGTCGGTGCGGCGCGTTCCGGTCATCCGGCGCAAAGTCGAAGAGGTCCTCGAGCGCGCCGGGTTCTCGCCCAACAGCCACGACGGGCGCGACCTGCTGCAGATCCTCGAGACGTACCCGCGCGACGAGCTGTTCCAGACCCCGGTCGACGAGCTGCAGTCGATCGTCACCTCGGTCCTCTACCTGCAGGAGCGCCGGCGGCTGCGCCTGTACCTGCGCCAGGACGAGTACGGGCGCTACTACTCGGCCCTCGTCTACCTCCCCCGCGACCGCTACACCACGGGCGTGCGGCTGCGGATCATCGACATCCTGAAGGAGGAACTCGGCGGCACCAGTGTCGACTTCACGGCCTGGAACACCGAGTCGATCCTCTCCCGGCTGCATTTCGTCGTCCGCGTCCCGCAGGGCACCGAGCTGCCGCAGCTGTCCGACGCCGACAAGGAGCGCATCGAGGCCCGTCTGGCGGAGGCCGCCCGCTCCTGGGTCGACGGTTTCACCGAGGCGCTGAACGCCGAGTGCGGCGAGGAGCGCGCGGCCGAGCTGCTGCGCCGCTACCACAACGCCTTCCCCGAGGGCTACAAGGCCGACCACACTCCGCGCGCCGCGGTCGCGGACCTGGTCCACCTCGAGCAGTTGGGGGAGGACAAGCCGTTCGCGGTGAGCCTGTACGAGCCGGTGGGTGCCGCGCCCGAGGAGCGCCGCTTCAAGATCTACCAGAAGGGCGGCTCGGTCTCCCTGTCCGCCGTGCTGCCGGTGCTGAGCCGGCTCGGCGTCGAGGTCACCGACGAGCGGCCCTACGAGCTGCGCTGCGCGGACCGCACGACAGCGTGGATCTACGACTTCGGCCTGCGCATGCCCAAGTCGGTGAGCGGCGGCAACGGGGACTACCGCGGCGACGACGCCCGTGAGCGGTTCCAGGAGGCGTTCGCCGCCGCCTGGACCGGCAAGGCGGAGAACGACGGCTTCAACTCCCTCGTGCTGAGCGCCGGACTGACCTGGCGGCAGGCGATGGTGCTGCGCGCCTACGCCAAGTACCTGCGGCAGGCCGGCTCCACCTTCAGCCAGGACTACATGGAGGACACCCTCCGCAACAATGTCCACACCACCCGCCTCCTGGTCTCCCTGTTCGAGGCGCGGATGTCCCCGGACCGGCAGCGCGCCGGCCACGAGCTGGTGGACGCCCTGCTGGAGGAGGTCGACGCGGCCCTCGACCAGGTGGCCTCGCTCGACGAGGACCGCATCCTGCGGTCCTTCCTGACCGTCATCAAGGCGACCCTGCGCACCAACTTCTTCCAGGAGTCCCTGTGCGGCCAGCCGCACGAGTACGTCTCCATGAAGTTCGACCCGCAGGCCATCCCGGACCTGCCGGCGCCGCGCCCGGCGTACGAGATCTGGGTGTACTCGCCGCGCGTGGAGGGCGTGCACCTGCGCTTCGGCAAGGTCGCCCGAGGCGGCCTGCGCTGGTCCGACCGGCGTGAGGACTTCCGCACCGAGATCCTCGGCCTGGTCAAGGCGCAGATGGTGAAGAACACCGTCATCGTGCCGGTCGGCGCCAAGGGCGGCTTCGTCGCCAAGCAGCTGCCCGACCCGAGCGTGGACCGGGACGCGTGGATGGCGGAGGGCATCGCCTGCTACAAGACCTTCATCTCGGCGCTGCTCGACATCACCGACAACATGGTCGCGGGCGAGGTCGTGCCACCGCAGGACGTCGTCCGGCACGACGGCGACGACACCTACCTCGTGGTCGCGGCCGACAAGGGCACGGCGACGTTCTCGGACATCGCCAACGAGGTCGCGCAGTCGTACAACTTCTGGCTCGGCGACGCGTTCGCCTCGGGCGGCAGCGCGGGCTACGACCACAAGGGCATGGGCATCACCGCCCGCGGCGCCTGGGAGTCGGTCAAGCGGCACTTCCGGGAGCTGGGCGTGGACACCCAGACCCAGGACTTCACAGTCGTCGGCATCGGCGACATGTCCGGTGACGTGTTCGGCAACGGCATGCTGCTCTCCGAGCACATCCGCCTGGTCGCCGCCTTCGACCACCGGCACATCTTCATCGACCCGAACCCGGACCCGGCCACCTCCTACGCCGAGCGCCGCCGCCTGTTCGAGCTGCCGCGCTCGAGCTGGGCCGACTACAACACCGAGCTGCTTTCGGCGGGCGGCGGTGTGTTCTCGCGTACGGCCAAGGCCATTCCGGTCAACGCGCACATCCGTGAGGCCCTCGGCATCGAGTCGGGCGTCACCAAGCTGACCCCGGCCGACCTGATGAAGGCGATCCTGAAGGCGCCGGTGGACCTGCTGTGGAACGGCGGCATCGGCACGTACGTCAAGGCGTCCACCGAGTCCAACGCCGACGTCGGTGACAAGGCCAACGACGCCATTCGCGTCGACGGCCGCGACCTGCGCGTCAGGGTCGTCGCAGAGGGCGGCAACCTGGGCCTGACCCAGCTCGGCCGGATCGAGTTCGCGCTGCACGGCGGCCGGATCAACACCGACGCCATCGACAACAGCGCGGGCGTGGACACCTCCGACCACGAGGTGAACATCAAGATCCTGCTCAACGGCCTGGTCGCGGACGGCGACATGACCGTGAAGCAGCGCAACAAGCTGCTGGCCCAGATGACCGACGAGGTCGGCTGGCTGGTGCTGCGCAACAACTACGCGCAGAACACGGCTATCGCCAACGCGCTCGCCCAGTCCAAGGACATGCTCCACGCGCAGCAGCGCTACATGCGCCACCTGGTCAGGGAAGGTCACCTGGACCGGGCGCTGGAGTTCCTGCCCACCGACCGCCAGATCCGCGAGCGGCTCAGCTCCGGGCAGGGCCTGACCGGCCCGGAGACGGCCGTCCTGCTGGCGTACACGAAGATCACGGTCGCCGAGGAGCTGCTGCACACCTCGCTCCCGGACGACCCGTACCTGCGCGGCCTGCTGCACGCGTACTTCCCGACGGCGCTGCGCGAGCAGTTCCCCGAGCGCATCGACAGGCACCCGCTGCGCCGTGAGATCACCACGACCGTCCTGGTCAACGACACGGTCAACACGGGCGGTACGACCTACCTGCACCGGCTGCGCGAGGAGACCGGCGCCTCGCTGGAGGAGATCGTCCGCGCCCAGACCGCGGCGCGCGCGATCTTCCGCTCCGCGCCGGTGTGGGACGCGGTCGAGGCGCTCGACAACAAGGTCGACGCCGCCGTGCAGACCCGCATCCGGCTGCACTCGCGCCGCCTGGTCGAGCGCGGCACGCGCTGGCTGCTCAACAACCGGCCGCAGCCGCTGGAGCTCTCCGAGACCGTCGCGTTCTTCGCCGACCGCGTCGAGCAGGTGTGGTCCGAGCTGCCCAAGCTGCTGCGCGGCGCGGACCTGGAGTGGTACCAGCAGGTCTACGACGAGCTGTCCGACGCCGGCGTCCCGGACGAGCTCGCCACGCGCGTGGCCGGGTTCTCCTCCGCCTTCCCGACGCTCGACATCGTCTCGGTGGCCGACCGCATGGGCAGGGACCCGATGGACGTCGCCGAGGTCTACTACGACCTTGCCGACCGCCTCCACATCACCCAGCTGATGGACCGCATCATCGAGCTGCCGCGCGCCGACCGCTGGCAGTCCATGGCCCGCGCGGCGATCCGCGAGGACCTGTACGCGGCGCACGCGGCCCTGACCGCGGACGTCCTGGCCGTCGGCAACGGCACCTCCACGCCGGAGCAGCGCTTCAAGGTGTGGGAGCAGAAGAACGCGCCGATCCTCGCCCGGGCCCGCGCGACCCTGGAGGAGATCCGCAGCTCGGAGGCGTTCGACCTGGCCAACCTGTCGGTGGCGATGCGGACGATGCGCACGCTGCTGCGGGCGCATTCGTAAGCGGACGCATTCGTAAGAGGTACGACACCGGGGGCGCCCCGAGCCATGACGGCTCGGGGCGCCCTCGTGTCGTATGCGGCCTCGGCAGAGGCGTATCGCGCTTGCGCTCTTGCTCCGATCGGATTCTTTTCTTGACGAGCGTTGAGGTAAATCGAGCGACGAATTTACTTTTTCCTGCTAATCGGGGCGTTTCGGATAAAGTTGCCGCGTGACTGTGAACCTCTCCGAGAGCCGTCCGGCCGTGGCCGCAACCGTCCGCATCCCCGCCAGCCCGCCTTCTCCGGCCCGGCCGGTCACACGAGTCGTCCTCGAAGTCGTGAAATTCGCCGTCGTCGGCGGCAGTGGTGTACTCGTCAATTTCTTGGTCTTCAATCTGCTGCTGCACGGTCTCGGCCGGCCGGCGATGGCGGCCACCGTGCTGGCCAGCTGTGTCGCCATGGGCACCAATTACCTCGGCTTCCGCTATTTCGCTTATCGGGACCGGGCCTCGCGCACCCCACGGCAGATGGCGCTGTTCTTCGTCTTCAGCGGACTCGGCGTCGTCATGGAAAGCGCCTTGTTCTACGTCGGCTATCACGGCCTGGGAATGCACGGCCCGGTCGGCGCGAATGTCGTGAAAGCCCTGTCGATCGTCCTGGCCTCCGCATTCCGCTTCCTCGTCTACCGCACCTGGGTGTTCCAGCACGATGCGCGCCGCGCTGCCTGAGGCGCCCCCCGCGGGCAGAGCCGCCCCCCGGTCGGCGGCCACCCGGGGAAGAGCCGCCGCGCCGCGGGTGGCCGCCGCGCTCGTCGTCGTCCTGCTGCTCCTGGTGATCGTGCGGCTGCCCTGGGCCGGCGACCTCGGTATGCACGCGGCGACCGTCGAACGCCTGCGCCACAGCCTCCTGCATCCCGGCAACCCGCTCGTCGACGCCGACACCCCGAGCCCGTACTACTCGCCGTGGATACTGCTGCTCGGCTGCGTCGCCAAGGTGACCGGCCTGTCCGTCTTCGTCGTCCTGCGCCTTGCCGCGCTGGCCGGGCTCGGGCTGCTGGTGACGGGCGTGTGGCGCTACGTCCGGACGCTGAGCGCCCACCCGGCCGCGCCCGCGCTGGCGGCCCTGTGCCTCGTCCTGCTGTGGGGGACGGCCCTGATCAACTGGAGCGGCTTCCTCTCCCTCAACTCCCTCGCGCTGACGGTGTCGTACCCGAGCGTCCTCGCCCTCGGCCTCGCCTTCCACTTCTGGGCATGGCTCACGCGGACGCTGCGCGCACCGGCCGGGTGGGGCGCGTGGCTCGGGCTCGGGGCGCTGTGGGCGGTGCTCCTGCTCTGCCACCAGTTCACCGGGGTGGTCGCCACGCTGGGCGCGCTCGCCGCCGTGCTCGCGGCACGGCCCGCGCGGGTGCCGTGGCCGCGGCTCGGCGCCGGAGCGGCGCTGGGTCTGCTGATGCTGTGGCTCTGGCCGTACTACGACTTCTTCGCCCTGTTCTCGGCCGGCGGCGACCTGGAGGAGGTGCACCGGGCGCTCTACACGCACTTCCTCGGACGGTACTGGCTGGTGCTGGTCGGGGTGGCCGCCCTGGCCCTGCGGTGGCGGCGGAACCGGTGGGATCCGCTGGCGGTCTTCTTCCTGCTCGGCGCGCTGGTGTGCGCGGCGGGCTGGGTGAGCGGCCACTACTCCTGGGGGCGCGCCCTGCCCGCCGCACTGATCCCGGCCCAGCTGGCGGCCGCCCTGGAGGTGTTCGAGGGCGGGCGGCGGGCCGTGCGGATCCGGTGGGCCTGGGTGCTCGCCGGGGCGCTGGCCGCGGGGGCGTGGGCCCAGGCCGGGGTGGTCGGATACGTCGTGGGGCGCGCCGCGCTGCCCAAGGCGCTCGACATCACCTACACGGCGCCGTGGACCGGGTACCACTGGATCACTCCGTACGTGAAGTACGGGGACGTGGTCATGGCCCGCACCTTCCCCTCCCGCCTGATCCCGGCCTACGGGCCCTACACCGTCGCGCCCGGCTACCCCGACTTCTTCCTGCCGGACGAGGCGCGGCGGAAAGCGGCCGTGCAGCGCTACTTCGCGCCGGGGACCCCGCGCGGCGAGCGGCGGGACATCCTGCGCGCGTACGGGGTGCGCTGGGTCGTGGACGGGAGGACGACCGTGCGGGATCCCGGGTTGCGGGCGGTGGCGCACGGGCCGGGCGGCCAGGTGCTGTACGCCGTGCTGCGGTGAGGCGGGGAGGGCTGCCGTCTGCGGGCCGTATGTGCGGTGCGGGGTCGTGGGGAGGGCCGGCGCCTGTGGGACGTATGTGCGGGTGCGGTGGCGGCCGGAGGGGCGCGTCTACCAGCCGTAGGCCTCCTCCGGGCTCGGTGCCGGGGTGCGTGCGTCGAGGGGGAGGACCGGGGGCAGTGACTCCTCGCTCTCGCCGAGGAAGAGCCGGCGTACGACGCGCTCGGCGGCGTGCCCGTCGTCGTACTCGCAGAACCGGCGCCGGAAGACGGCCCGCGCCTTCGCCGCCGCCCCGTCGCGCCACGCGCCGAACGTGAAGATCTCCGCGAGCTCCTCCTGGGTCCGGGCCACCGGGCCCGGCGCCTCGGCGAGCAGGTCGAAGTAGACGCCCCGGGCCGTCGCGTACGTCTCCCAGTCGTCGGCGTGGACAACGATCGGGCGGTCGAGGTTCGCGTAGTCGAACATCAGGGACGAGTAGTCCGTGACCAGCGCGTCGGCGGCCAGGCACAGCTCCTCGACCCGGGCGTGGGACGTGACGTCGACGACCCGGCCACCCGTGCGGGGCAGGTCCGCCAGGGGGGACGCGGAACGGTCGTGGAAGTAGTGGCCGCGCACCAGCAGGACCGTGTCCTTGCCGAGGCGGTCGGCCAGGGCGGCGAGGTCCAGGCGCGGGGCCCAGCCGGTCTGGTAGTCGCGGTGGGTGGGGGCGTAGAGGATCGCCCGCGTACCCGGGCGGATGCCCAGGCGTTCGCGGACGGCTCCGACACCGGCGGCGGTGGCCGTGTAAAAGACGTCGTTGCGCGGATAGCCGTAGTCGAGCGAGACGAAACGGGACGGGTACGCCCGTTCCCACACGCGGGTGGAGTGGCTGTTGGCGGAGAGGCTGTAGTCCCACTTGACGCGGGCCAGCAGCGCGGCGAAGTCCATGCCCCGCGCGGCGGCCGGGTACGGCATCTGGTCGACGCCCATGCGCTTGAGCGGGGTGCCGTGGTGGGTCTGGAGGTGGACCGCGTCCGGGCGTTTCACCACCGTGTCGGGGAAGTTGACGTTGCTGACGAGGTACTTCGCGCTCGCCAGTACCTCCCCGTAGCGACGGGTGCCGGGGACGACGTGGTCGGTGCCGGGCGGGAGCCGGGCCGCCCTGTCCGCCGAGACCACCCACACCGGGTGGACGTGCGGGGCGAGCTCGGCGAGCTTGGCGGCGATCGCGGCCGGGTTGCAGGCGACGCCGCGGTTCCAATAGGCCGAGAAGACGGCCAGGTCGGGGTCGACGGGACGGTCGAGCGCCCTGCGGTAGCAGTGGTCGCGCAGCGTCGCGGCGGCCCGGCGCCTGGCGGTGCCGGTTGCCGACGTGGCCGCACGTCGGGCGCGGTGGGCGGCCTGCAGGGCGCGGTAGCCGACGTAGGCACCCCCTTCGAGCACGGCGTGGCGTACGCCGTCCAGGCCGGCGGGGCGGTGGTGGTCCTCAGGGCGCCACCGGACCGCCGCCCGGGACGCCCGGCGGAAGAACTCCCGCGCCACGGCGTTCGGCAGGCCGGCGCGGACGAAGGTGCGCAGAACGTCACGGACCATGACGTCGTGGAGGACGGTGTGCGGGGCGGGGCGGCCCGCCGCTAGGGCGAGGAGCCGCTCATAGCGGTCGACGAGCGCATACCGGTCCTCGGGGGTGACCGGCCGTGGGCTGTCCGGCCGCGGCCGCCGGTCCTCGTAACCCACGTGGTACAAGCAGGCGACGCGGCCGGCGCGCAGCAGGGCCGCGTACGCCGCGTACGCCTCGTCGTCCGTGTCGAGGTCTGCCGCGTGCGCCCGCCAGAAGTTAGTGCGGAGGGCGCGGTTGCCGAGGAGCGGGGTCAGACGGAGCAGGTGGGCGACGGCGTCGAGGGAGTGTTCGCCGTGGCCCGCGCGGGCGAGGAGGGGGCCGTCGGCGGAGGGTGTCCACGGCGTCTGCCGGGTGGAACGGACATGGTCGAAGAGCAGGATGTCCACCGTGTCCGGCAGGTGGGCGGCGCGCCCCGCGACCGCCCGCGGGGCGCTCGCGGGCAGACCGTCCTGCGCGTGCACGAAGTGCAGCCAGCGGCCGGACGCACGGTCGGCGCCCGCCGCCCGGGCCGCGGCGGCACTCGTGCCCTCCGGCAGGGGCAGCACCACCGCTGCGGGCGCCCGCCGCTCGGCGGTGTCCCGGGCCCGGTCGCCGACCGCGGCCACGACGACCTCGGTGTCCGGGAGGGGATGGGCGGCCAGGGAGTCGAGGAGCCCGGCCAGCTGCCCGTGGGCGTCCGGCCCGTGCACGACGACACTGAGCTCGGGCATCGCTGCGGTGGGCCCCCTTCGCCTTCGTCCGTGCGCAGTGCGCCGGGCACCTCGTCGGGCCGGTGGGCAGGTCGCCTGCCCGGGCTGTCCGGCCAAGTCGTCCAACGTCGGCTGCCCCGGCTGTCCGGCTAAGCCGCCTGCCCGGGCTGTCCGGCCAAGTCGCCTGCCCGGGCTGTCCGGCCAAGTCGCCTGCCCGGGATGTCCAACGTCGGCTGCCCCGGCTGTCCGGCTAAGCCGCCTGCCCGGGCTGTCCGGCCAAGTCGCCTGCCCCGGCTGTCCGGCCAAGCTGCCTGCCCGGGCTGTCCGGCCAAGTCGCCTGCCCGGGATGTCCAACGTCGGCTGCCCCGGCTGTCCGGCCAAGCTGCCTGCCCCGGCCGTCCGGCTAAGCCGCCTTGGCCGCCTTGTCGCCGCCGCCGGTGAACGCCTCGTAAGCCTTGATCACCTCGTCGGTCGGCCCGTCCATGCGCAGCTCGCCGCGCTCCAGCCACAGCACCCGGTCGCAGGTGTCGCGGATCGACTTGTTGTTGTGGCTGACCAGGAACACCGTGCCCGCGCGCTGGCGCAGCTCGCGGATCCGCTCCTCGGAACGCTTCTGGAAGGAGCGGTCGCCGGTCGCCAGCGCCTCGTCGATCAGCAGCACGTCGTGGTCCTTGGCGGCGGCGATGGAGAAGCGCAGGCGGGCCGCCATGCCCGAGGAGTACGTCCGCATCGGCAGGGTGATGAAGTCGCCCTTCTCGTTGATGCCGGAGAAGTCGACGATGTCCTGGTAGCGCTCCCGGACCTGCTCGCGGGACATGCCCATGGCGAGGCCGCCGAGGTGGACGTTGCGCTCGCCGGTCAGGTCGTTCATCAGGGCCGCGTTGACGCCGAGCAGGGAGGGCTGGCCGTCGGTGTAGATGTGGCCGCTCTCCACCGGGAGGAGCCCTGCGACCGCCTTGAGCAGCGTGGACTTGCCGGAGCCGTTGGTGCCGATCAGGCCGATCGCCTCGCCCTTGTACGCGACGAAGGAGACCTTCTTCACCGCGTGCACCCGGCGCACGCCCGCCGCCTTCTCGGCCTGCTTGCGGCGCAGGATGCGGTTGAGGGCGGCGGTCGCGGAGCCGCGGCCGGCGCCGGTGCCGTTGACCCGGTAGACGATGTCGACGCGGTCGGCGATGACGGTGGGGACCTTGTCGGTGCTCTGCTCAGCCACGGCCGTACGTCTCCTCAGCCTTCCAGAAGTAGATGAAGCCGCCGACGCCGGCGAGCAGCGCCCAGCCCAGCGCGTACGCCCACACGTGGTGCGGGAGCTGGCTCGCGTGGAAGCTGTCGATCAGGGCGAAGCGCATCAGGTCGATGTAGACGGCGGCGGGGTTGGACTCCAGCAGCACCTTCACGATGTGCGGCAGGTGGGTGTTGGCCAGCGTCTTGTCGATGCTCCACATGACGCCCGAGACGTACATCCAGGTGCGCAGGATGAACGGCATCAGCTGCGCGATGTCCGGCGTCTTGGCGCCCATCCGGGCCATGATCATCGATACGCCGGCGTTGAACATGAACTGCAGGACCAGGATCGGCACGGCCAGCACCCAGGAGATGTTCAGCGGCACGCCGAAGCAGAGCAGGATCACCACGAGGGCGGCCATCGAGAACAGCAGCTGCTGGAGCTGTTGCAGCGCGAAGGAGATGGGCAGCGCGGCCCGCGGGAAGTGCAGCGCCCGCACCAGGCCGAGGTTGCCGGAGATGGCCCGGGTGCCCGCCATGATCGAGCTCTGCGTGAACGTCCAGATGAACACGCCTGTGACCAGGAACGGGATGTAGTCGGCGACTCCGCGCTTGGTGCCGAGCAGGACGCCGAAGATGAAGTAGTACACCGCCGCGTTCAGCAGGGGGGTCATCACCTGCCAGATCTGGCCGAGCTTGGCCTGGCTGTACTGGGCGGTGAGCTTGGCGGTGGCGAAGGCGGTGATGAAGTGGCGCCGCGCCCACAGCTGGCGGACGTACTCGGGCAGGGAGGGGCGGGCGCCGCTGACGGACAGGCCGTGGCGGGCGGCGAGTGCCGCGAGGTCGTCCTCGGCCGGAGCCGGGGTGTGGGGCGGTGTGTGGAGGACCTGACTCACATCCGCTGCTTTCGCTCGGGGGGAGGGGATGCGGGCGTCCGGTTCCGTGTCCGTCGTCCGTTTCCTTACGTTTCTCTTCACGTTTTCTTACGTCGGGACGGGACCGTATCGTCGCAACGCGAGCGTAGGCCGAAGTGACGTCGGAACGCAACCGTTTCGTCGTAACGCCCTATGCTGGACCGCATGACGACGAACGCCGACGAGCCCCCGACGCGTCCGCGGCGCCGTGTCCCCGCCGGGGCGGCCGTACTGCGAAAGGACGTGACGGAAGCCATCCGGGCGGCCGTCTTCGAGGAGCTCGCGGCCGTCGGCTACGCGCGGATGTCCATCGAGGGGATCGCGCGGCGCGCGGGCGTCGGCAAGACCGCGGTGTACCGCCGGTGGCGCTCGAAGCTGCACCTGGTCCTCGACATCGTCTCGGCGCTCGCGGTGCAGGGCCTGCCCGCGCCGGACACGGGGGTCCTGGAGGCCGACCTACGGCTGCTGTACGAGGTGACGTCCCGGGCCCTGCGCCACCCCGTGGCCTCGCAGATCATCCCCGACCTCCAGGCCGAGGCCGCCCGCAACCCCGACATCGCCGAGGCCATGCAGAAGGCCCTACGGCACGGCCAGGAGAGCGTCGCCAGCAGCATCCTGGCGGCAGCCGAACGCCGCGGCGAAATCCGTCCCGGCCTGGACCAGGACCTGGCCCTCGACCTGATCTCGGGCCCCCTCTACTGGCGCGCCGTCGTCATCCGCACCCCCAAGCTCCCCAAGGGCTACCTGGACGCACTGGCCCGAGCGACGGCGGAGGCCATCAAGGCGCTGTGACGACGCCCAACCGCCGTGCAAGCTCGGCCAGTTCGGGCGTCCGCAGCACCCGCTCGCCGAATCCGGGCAGCGGCACGTGCAGGGCGTCGGTCCACCGTGCCGGAACGGCATCGATGCCGTGGACGGCTCCGGCGAGCCCGCCGGTGACGGCCGCCACGGTGTCCGTGTCGCCGCCGAGGTCGATCGCGGCGCGTACGGCCTCCTCGTAGGAGGTGGTGGTGCGCAGGGCCCAGACGGCGGATCCGAGGCAGGGCCAGACGGCGCCGTTGAACTCGGTCGCGTCGTCGGGGTGCCAGTCGCGGGCGAGGACGACGGCGTAGCGCTCCCGGTGCTCGCGGTGGACCGCCGCGAGTGTGTTCTGGACGGCGTCGATCGGGTCGCCCCCGCCCAGGGCCACTCGCACCAATTCGTGGAAGACCGCGGTGCCCTCCCAGGCCGCCCGGTCCCCGTGGGTGAGCGCGGCGAGGCTGCGGCCAGCGTCCATGGTCGCGTCCCGGCCGCGGGCCGCGAAGTACACCGCCGAGGTGGCCGCCCGCATCAACGCGCCGTTTCCCGCCGCCCGTTGGTTCACCTGGAAGTGCAGCGCGGCAGCCATGTCCCAGGGATCATCGCTGCCCAGGACGGCCTCGGTCTGCAGCCCGATGTCCTTTGGCCCGGCGGCCGCCCACCTGCGGAACCGCGCGAAGACGTCCGGCAGGTCGAGCCCGCCGCGCTCCAGCAGCGACTCGCCGACGAGCACCGCCATCTACGTGTCGTCGTCGCCTCGCCGGGATCCCAGCCACCGCCTCCGCACATCTCGCCGCCCCGGCCGGGAAGCGGGAAGCGCTCGGAGAAGGCGCCCCCTGGGCCGAACTCGAAAGGGGCACCCAGGGCGTCGCCGACGGCGGAGCCGACGACAGCGCCCAGGGCTCGTTCTGTGCGTGGGACAGCGGTCATCCGGCCAGGCTACGGGGGCAGGCCAGGCTACGGGGCCGGGGCCCGGTCAGCTGCGCGCCGCCTCCGGGTGGAGGCGTACCCAGCCCTCCCAGGCCGAGGTGATCATGTCCTGGACGTCGTGCTTGGCCTTCCAGCCGAGTTCCGTGGCGATGCGGTCGGCGGAGGCGACGACGCGGGCCGGGTCGCCGGGGCGGCGGGGGGTGACCGTCGGGGGGTGGTCGTAGCCGGTGATGGCGTTGATCGTGTCGATCATCTCGCGGACCGACACGCCCTCCCCGCGGCCGATGTTCAGGGTCAGGTCGCTGCCCGGGGAGGCCTGGAGGGCGCGGGCCGTGGCCACGTGGGCCTCCGCCAGGTCCACCACGTGGATGTAGTCGCGGATGCAGGTGCCGTCGGGCGTGGGGTAGTCGTCGCCGAAGATGCGCGGGGGCGCGTTCTCCGTCAGCCTCTCGAAGACCATGGGGATCAGGTTGAAGACGCCGACGTCCGCGAGCTCCGGGCTCGCCGCGCCCGCCACGTTGAAGTAGCGCAGCGACGCCGTGGACAGGCCGGTCGCCCGGCCCGTCGCGCGGACCAGCCATTCGCCCGCGAGTTTCGTCTCGCCGTACGGCGACATGGGCACGCAGGGCGTCTCCTCCGTGACCAGGTCCACATCCGGCATGCCGTACACGGCCGCCGAGGAGGAGAACACGAAGGACGGCACCTCGGCCGCCGTCACCGCCTCCAGCAGGACGCGCAGGCCCTCGACGTTCTCCCGGTAGTAGTGCAGGGGCCGGTCCACCGATTCGCCCACCTGCTTCTTCGCCGCCAGGTGGACGACACCGGTGACGTCGTGGTCGGCGAGGGCACGCGCCACCCGGTCCCCGTCCAGTGTGGAGCCCACCACCAGCGGGACCCCGTCCGGGACGCGCTCGGCGATGCCGGTGGACAGGTCGTCGTACACCACCGCCTTCTCGCCCGCTTCGGTCATCGCGCGTACGACGTGCGCTCCGATGTAGCCGGCGCCGCCGGTGATCAACCAAGTCATGTGCGGGCGTCTCCTCGTCAGTTGGCCCAGGGTGGTGGTGTTTGGTGTGCGGTCGGGACCGGGGGGGGTCGTGGTCCGGTCGGTGGGTCTCCGTCGGTGGATCTCCGCCGGTGGATCTCCGTCGATGGATCTCCCTCGGTGGATCCCGGTCGCCGGATTCCCCGCCGTCGGCTTCGAGCCCACTGCTTTCAGTGAAGCAGGCGCCGGAGTCTGCCGCGGAGGACGGACGCGACCCCGCGCAGCCCGGTGGCCACGCGCAGAGCCAGTGAGCCGGAGTGCGTGGCATAGGGCTGCACCAGCAGGACGCCGTGCCGGAGGCTGGGGACGGCGCTGCGGCGCAGCCGGCCGGCGCCCTCCCAGGCGTGCGCCGCCATCTCCTGGGTCACGCCGTCGGCGAAGCGCAATTGCAGGCGCAGGTCCCAGGTGCCGGCGCCCAGTGCGGCGAGGTCCACGGCCGTCTCGGCCGACCAGGTGTCGTCCGCGGACGGCGTGAGCGCGACCGTGGTGCGCTGAGCCGCGCGTCCTTCCTCCCGGTGCCGCCACTCCACCTCCAGTGTTTCGGGGCTCGCCTCCGCCACCCGGCCGTACATCTCGTGCAGGCGCAGCCGCAGGCGGGTGGCACCCGCGCGGGGGCGCAGCTCCGCGTCCACGGCGAGGGGCAGCCGGTGGACCGGGCGGGTCAGGTAGGGCTCCAGGGTGAGCTGGGGCAGGTCGTCCGACCAGACCGGGGTGCCGTCCTCGGCCCGCGCGTAGGGCGGGCACAGGCGGGCCGGGCGGGCGGCGAGCTCCTTCAGCCGGGGCAGGTCGCGCGGCTCGGGCGACGCCAGGACGACGCGCCCGAGGATACGGCCGGGCGCGGTCGGGTTGAGCGACCAGTCGGCCGCGTCGTACTCCGAGAGGTACTCCCGCGTGTGCGCCCACCATGCGCGCTGGTAGTCCGCGTCGCGCAACCCCAGCTCCCGTGCGTACATGCGCAGTTCGTGGTCGAGGAACTTGGCGCGCGCCGCCCGCGCGAGCTCCTTCTGCCCGGCACCCAGCAGGATCTCGTACGCCAGCCGGCTCGCCTCCGTGCGGGCCCGCCAGTTGTCGATGCCCGCGCGGTCCAGCGAGATCGACAGCCGCTCGGCGGACCGGCGCACGTGCCACACGTACACCTGGTCCGGGATGAGGGCCATGCGCGGCCCGGCGGCCAGTACGCGCGCGGTGAAAACGAAGTCCTCGTAGGGGAAGTGGCCTTCGGGGAAGCGGATGCCGTGCTCGCGCAGGAAGTCGGTGCGGTAGAGCTTGTTGACGCACAGGGTGTCGTGCACCAGGCGCGGGAGTTGCGCGGGGCGCGCGAGCACGGCGTTCTTGGTGTACAGGCGCTCCTGCCACAGCACTTCGCGCCCCGAGGGCAGCTCACGGCGCACGCACAGGCCGCTGACAACCTCCGCGTGCTCCTCCGTGGCGGCCGTGAGCAGCGCGTCCACCGCGCCCGGTGGCAGGATGTCGTCGCTGTCGAGGAACATCACGTACGGAGAGGTCACCGCGTCGATGCCGGTGTTGCGCGGGCTGCCGCAGCCGCCACTGTTGACTTCGCGCCGGATCACCCGCATCCTCGGCTCCGTCCCGGCGAGGCGGGTGAGCAGCTCGAAGGTGCCGTCCGTCGAACAGTCGTCGACGGCGACGACCTCCCGGACGGCGGCGCCCTGGGCGAGCGCCGAGCGCACCGCGTCGGAGATGTGGGCGACGTCGTTGTAGCCGATGACGACGACGCTGACGTGGGGGGCCTGTTGGGGGTGCGGGTGCATGGAGTCCACGGACGCGAATCGTAGTTTCTGTTCGGTTCTCTCCCGTTAAGAGGGGCTTAGTGTCCCGTGCGGAAGACGTTGAGAATCCGGCTCGGGTTCCCTCGCCGGCGGCACCAGTTTCGCCGAGCGCCACAGTCGCGCGAAAGAGAGCACGGCGGCAGCGGCCAGCAGGCCGTTGCGGACGAGCATCAGCACGCAGCCGGTCCACGTGCAGGTCGCGACCTGGTGGTACAGCGTGGGGTAGGCGATCACGCTGGCCGCGCTCGCCATCGCGATCAGCGCGGCCACCGGGCGCTGCACGGTCTCCCGCGAGGTAAGACAGACCGCTGACAGCCCCAGCAGCCAGATCATGTACTGCGGGCTGATCACCCGGCTGGTGGCGGTGAACAGCAGCACGGCGCTCAGCGCGGCGTCGTACGGCGTCGCCTGCGTCCAGTGCCGGGCCCGGATCCGCCACAGCAGCATCAGCCCGAAGGCGGCGGCCGTCAGGGCCAGGGAGACGTGGGCGACGGTGGAGACGTGCGGGCCGGTGAACTCCAGCGCCCCGTACTGGTACCGGACCTTCCCCGGCCAGCCGGCGTGCGTCGCGAAGGCCAGCGCCGTGCCGCCGAACGACTCGATCTGCACGCCCCGGCCGCCCTGCTGACGGGCGAAGGCCAGCGGATTCCGGAACAAGGCGACGAGGACCACGAGGGAGGCGGCCCCGGTGACGGCCGCCCACGTCCACGCGGACCGTGTCGCACGCCCCCGCGGTGTGCCCAGCAGCACCAGGAGGGGCCACACCTTCACCAGGGCGCCCAGCGCGGCGAGCGCGCCGCACGCGCGCGGGGAGCGTGACAACGCCAGCAGGGCGAGGATGGCGAGAGCCGTGACCTGCACGTCGTAGCGGGCGAGCGGGACGTGCAGGAGGAGGGGCAGGCCCAGCGTCCAGTAGGCGGCCCCGCGCAGGCTGCGGCCGGGGCGCGTCCCCGCGCGGGCCAGCGCCAGCGCGATCACGCCGTCGACGGCGAGGGTGAGCGCCACGAACGCCTGGAAGTACGTCAGGCCCGGCAGCAGTGAGGGCGACACCAGCACCACCCCGGCGCCCGGCGGGTACTGCCACAGCGTGTCGTGCGCCGGGAAGGCACCATGCGACAGTACGACGTACCAGTGGTGGTAGAGCTTCCACACCTCACGCGCCACCGCGCCCCGGCCCAGCAGGGGCAGGGTGTCATGGGCGAGCAGCGACAGCATCAGGGCGCGGCTGACGAGCCAGGCGGCCGTCAGGGCCGGCAGGCGGTGTCTCGTCGACGCACGCGTGAAGGCACTCGTCGCGCTCTTGAAGGCACTCATCACGGCGGATCGTAATCCGAGTGAATGCCTCGTTAGCGGTAATACACCGCTAATCGTGAGTAAGAGCTTATTAAGTGCACAAAATCCGACGAAGCCGGAAGCGCGTCGGCAGGCGCGTCGGCAGCCCGTCGGCTAGTGGCACCCCGGCGCCTCCTCCAGCGCCGCCGCGTCGAGCGCGGTGGTGAGCGCGTCGAGGCGGGACCGCAGGTCGCGCATCTCGTCGAGGGTGAAGCCGGTAGCGGACATGATCCGGCGCGGCACCTGGGCCGCCCGCTCGCGCAGCGCGGCGCCCTCCTCGGTCAGCCGCACCTCCACCGACCGCTCGTCCCGTGTGCTGCGCTCCCGGTGTACCAGACCGGCCGCCTCCAGGCGCTTGAGCAGCGGGGACAGGGTGCCGGAGTCGAGGCGCAGGTGCTCGCCCAGCTTCTTCACGGGCGTCTCGCCGTGTTCCCACAGCACCAGCATCACCAGGTACTGCGGATAGGTCAGCCCGAGCTCCTTGAGGATCACGCGGTAGACGCCGTTGAAGGCGCGCGAGGCGGCGTGCAGGGAGAAGCAGATCTGGCGGTCGAGACGGAGCCAGTCCTCGCCGGGCGCGGTCTGTGGAACCTGGGTAGTCATGCCTCCAGGGTAGCTCTGGTGCGCCATTTAGTTGTGCGCAACTTAATTGTGTGCTCTACTTGTGGTCGTGAGGCGGCCGGACGCAGAACCAGGGACTGGCCGCCCGGACACGACTTCAAGAGGGATGGTTTTCCATGGACGCGCTCTACACCGCCGTCGCCACCGCCACCCACGGCCGCGAGGGCCGCGCCTTCACCTCCGACGGCAAGCTGGACGTGCAGCTGGCCCCTCCGGTGGAGCTCGGCGGCAACGGGCAGGGCACCAACCCCGAGCAGCTCTTCGCCGCCGGCTACGCCGCCTGCTTCGCCAGCGCCCTCGGCCTGGTCGGCCGCCAGGCAAAGGTGGACGTGAGCGACGCAGCGGTCACCGGCGAGGTCGGCATCGGCAAGCAGGGCCAGGGCTTCGGGCTCGCCGTCACCCTCCGCATCGAGCTGCCCGGCTCCGTGGACGAGGCCACCGGCCGCAAGCTGGTCGAGCAGGCCCACCAGGTCTGCCCGTACTCCAACGCCACCCGCGGCAACATCCCGGTCGAGCTCGTCATCGAGTAACTCGTCATCGAGCCAATCGAGTAATTCGTATCGAGTAAATCAAGTAACTCGTCATCGAGTGAATCGAGCAACCAGGAAACGGCTCACCCCCCGACCCACGCCAGCACCTCCCCGGTCCGCCGGCTCCACGCCACCACCACCGCCTCCTCGGGCACCCTGCGCCGGCGCGTCAGCAGCAGCCAGCGCACGTGGTAACGGCGGGCGATGGCGGTGCGCTCGGCGCGGGTCGTGCCCCGGGCGAGGTAGGTGCGGATGTCGTCGGTCCGCCGCTGCCGCTCCCGTTCGTCGAGGGCGGTGTCCGGCCAGGTGGGCGCGACGAGGTCGGGGCCGTACCCCGCGATCGCGTGGCGGGCGTAGTAGCCGTCGGTGATCACGACCTCGTGCGGCCGCATGTGCCGCGCCGCCCAGTCGTACGTCGGCCAGCGCGGCGGCTGGTCGAAGCCGACCGGGTCCAGCGAGCGCGGCAGGACCGCCCCGGCCTGGACGGTGAGAAACCCCAGGCAGGCCCCCGCGGCCGCGAGCACCCCGAGCAGGCGGCGCCATGGCATCCAGGGCCGCGGCGCCGCCAGCTCCACGGCGAGCGCGAGCTGCGGCCCCACCAGGGTCAGGCCGAGGATCCGGCCGTAGGTGTAGCGGCCGCTGAGCCACCCGTACGCCACGACGAGACAGTCCAGCAGGAACATCAGCACCAGCGGGTCCCGCCAGGACGACCTGCGCGCCCGCAGCCACAGCGCAGGCAGTCCGAGCAGCGCCAGCCAGAAGTGGCCGCCGAGGCCCTGGTACAGCACCTGGTGCAGGTCGTCGAGCCTGCTGTCCCCGGCCAGCGCGAACACGTCGAAGTAGGGCCAGCTCGCGCCGACGCCCAGGGCGGCGACGCCCGTCAGCAGCCACCGGCCCGCCACCGGTCCCCGCCGGCCCTGCTGCCACCCGGCCACACAGGCGACCGCCCCCACCGCCGCCGCCACCGACGTGATCGGGTGCACCAGCAGGATCACTCCGTACAGCGCGCCGAGCCCCGCGTACGCGGGGAAGCCGCGCAGCCCGCTCGGCCCCACGAAGCGCACCGGCCCCGCGTCGCGCGCCTGCGTCCCCGTCAGCGCCCAGGCCCAGAAAGTGAGGCCGATCGTGAACGTCGACGGGTAGCCGAGGTTGCCCGTCATCGACATCAGCCCCAGGTAGCCGCTCCACCAGGCCCGTTCGGTGCCCCACAGCAGCGTCATGGAGGCCAGCGCCAGCACCGGCGCCCATGCCCGCGGGGTCAGCACGCGTACGAAGCGGCCGAGGCCGGTCAGCAGCACCAGCAGGTTCGGCGGCCCGGCGAGCTGCACCACCTCCCAGCCGGACAAGTCCCGTCAGCCGGGCGAACACGCCCTGGGTGACCGCATACGGCGAGTAGTACGGGCTGCCCGCCCCCGGCAGGTCCGCCATCGGGTGGCGCGGGTGGAGGAGGTCCGCCCTGAGGCGTTCGATCACCCGCCAGTACGCCAGCGACATCACCAGCCAGAACAGGAAGCCGAAGACCTGGTACGGGCTCGGGCGCCAGGTGCGGCCGCCGCGCAGTGCGGCGCCGCGCACGGTCCGCCGGACGAGGACGCTGGCGCTCACCGGATCGCGGCAGAAGGGGATCTACGGGGCATTGGTCGTATATTCCCGCCAAGATCAACACCCCTGCCCCGTATCACCTCATCGAGTGAGCCGGCTGTGCTCGCTCGCCGGGCGCGGAATGGGTGCACCGGTCGCGGGCCGGGGCACCACCCGGTCCAGCAGCAGCGGCACCCCCACGACCGGCAGCAGCCAGGCCATCACGATCAGCCGCTCGCCCCACACGCTGATGTCGGGGTGCGCCGCCTGGGTGAGGATCCCGGTGAACGCGGCCGCGACCACGAAGGCGCCGAACGCCCGGCGCCGCCGCAGCGCACCCCACGCACCCGCGGCGAGCAGGGCGGCGAACAGCGGCTGCCACAGCTGCCGCCGCAGCCACTCCAGCCAGAAGTTGCCCTCCAGGCGCAGCAACTCCTGCCACGGGTGGGCGCGGTCGGGCAGGGCGTAGTGGTTCGTGAGCAGGTCCTGGAGGCTGTCGGTGTCGCCCGGGTAGTGCAGGGCCCGCGCCGTCAGCAGCGTGCCGACGACGGCGCAGCAGGCCACCGCCGTGATCGCCAGGACCCCGCGCTCCGGCGGCCGCCGGAGCGCCCACCGCCGTACGGCGATCACCGTGCCCGCGGCGGCCAGGCTCAGCCCGAGGAACAGCGCCTGGGAGTGCTTGACCGTGAACAGCGCGAGCAGCGCCCCGCCGACCAGGGCGACCCCGCACCGCCGGTGCCCGTCCAGCACCAGGGCGCAGCCCCACACCGCCGCCAGGGTCAGCGCCAGCAGCAGGCCCTCGGTCATCGGCCGCATGGCGGTCGTGCCGCACGGCAGGACGCAGTAGAGGGCCTGACCGGTCAGCGCAATGGGCACCGGCACCCGCTGGGTGCGCAGAATCAGGAAGACGAGGACGCCCCCCGCGACCGTGACGACGACGCCCGCCGCCCACATGCCCCACGGCACGCCGAACACCGTGAGGAACGGGATCAGCAACACCGGGTAGCCCGGCCGCACCTCGAAGATCCGCATGAACCGCTCCGACATGAACGGCAGGGTGTGCCCGCCGGTCTGCCCGGCCCGCAGCCGCGCCTCCACCTCGCGCCACGTGGCCGCCCGGCACTCCGTGGTCACCCGCGCGGCCGGGCTCGGCCCGCGGAAGCGCAGCACGTCCACGCTCTGGTAGCGGCTCGCTCGCGTCGCCTCTCCCGCACACGCGTAGTCGATCGTGGTGGCGGCCGCCTCCCGCTTGGTCTCGCCGCGCAGGCTCAGGGCGTACGACAGGTAGTTCTTGGTGTCGGGAGTGTCCCGGCCGGTGACGTTGGCGAGCTGGAGCAGCGCGAAGACGGCGGCGAGGAGCAGGACCCAGGCGCGGGGCTTCACGACGGCGCGAGCAGGTCGTGCCCGGAGGCCTGCGCGGGGACCTGGGCGGCGGGAGTGTCCGAGGCGGCCTGGGCGGGGACCGCCGGCCGGGGCGTCCAGCCCTCCTCACCGAGCAGCAGCGTCCGTACCACCCGTTCGGCGGCCCGCCCGTCGTCGAACTCGCAGAACCGCGCCCGGAAGGAGGCCCGCAGCCGCGCCGACTCCGCGTCCCGCCAGCTGCCGGAGGCGAACAGCCACGCCAGTTCCCGGTAGGAGCGCGACACGTGGCCCGGCGGCTCGGCGGTGATGTCGAAGTAGGCGCCGCGGCTCGCCGCGTACGCGCCCCAGTCGTCGGCGTGGACCACGATCGGGCGGTCCAGACCGGCGTAGTCGAACATCAGGGCCGAGTAGTCGGTGACCAGTACGTCGGAGGCGAGCATGACCTCCTCGACGTGCGGCTCGTCGGTTGCGTCGACGACCACCCCGCGCCGGTGCAGCTCGGCCAGCCCCAGCCCGCGCGCTGGGCCGGTCGCCAGCGAGGGGTGCAGCCGGACGACGAGGGTGTGGCCCTCGCCGAGGTCGTCGGCGAACCGCGCCAGGTCGATGCGGTCGACGTGGCCGCCGCGCCGGTACTCGCGCCGGGTCGGCGCGTACAGCACCACCGTGTGGTCCGCCGGGAGGCCGAGCCGGGCGCGCACCGCGTCGCCGTCGCCCGGCTGCGCGTTGACCAGCACGTCGTTGCGCGGGCTGCCGGTGCGCACGGAGGTGAAGTGGCAGGGGTAGGCCCGCTCCCACACCAGCTCGGAGTGGCGGTTGGCGACCAGGCTGTAGTCCCAGCGGTCGGCGCGGCGCAGCATCTGCGGCACGTCGACGCCGTGCCGGGCGCCGGGCTTGGTCAGCAGGTCGGCCGCCATGTACTTCAGCGGGGTGCCCTGGTGGGTGTGGATGTGGACGCTGCCGGGGCGCTTGAGCAGCGTGCCGGGCCAGTTGACGTTGTTGACGAAGTACGTGGCGCGCGCGGTGAGCTGCCGGTAGCGCAGGGAGCCGAGCAGGATGTACTCGACGTCCGGCGGCAGCAGTGGCGCCTGCTGCTCGTCCTGGACCACCCACACTCCACGCAGGTGCGGGGCGATCTCCCGCGCCTTGTGGTAGATCGCCGCCGGGTCGCCGAGCACTCCGCGGTGCGAGAACGCCGAGTAGATCGCCAGGTCGGGGTCCAGTGCCCGGCGGGCGTGCAGCGCGGCCCAGCCGCCCTTCCCCCGCCCGGCCGCGGCCCTGCGGACCTGGAGCGCCCGGCGCCCGAGCTCCCGGCCGGCCCGCCCGGCCCGCCGCCTGACCTGGTACGCCGCGTAACTTCCCGCCAGTACGCGGACTTCGCCGTCCACGGACGCACCGGCAGGCCGGTGTCTGCGGAACATCTCGGCCGTACGGCGGAAGAACTCGGCCTTGTCCGACGGGGGGAGCCGGTCCGGCTTGGCGAGGATGTCCAGACAGTGCTCGCCCAACTTGCGGTGCAGGTACGGCCGCCAACTCGCCAGCTCGGGGCGGGAGTCGACGACCGCGAAGACCCGCGCGTACTGGTCGTGGACGTCGAAGTGCTTGCGGCTGGTGGTGGACAGGATGTTGCCCTGCCGCCGCTGGCGGTAGTTCAGGCAGATCCGGTCGAGCGTGGCGATCCGCTCGGCGCTGAACATGACCGGGAAGGTCCAGGGCGTGTCCTCGTAGTAGCCGGGCGGGAACGCGAAGCCGTTCTCCTCGACGAAGTCCCGCCGGTAGACCTTGTTCCACACCACCATCAACAGATCGAGGATCTCCGGGTGTTCGGCGGCCGTGAAGGTCCCGGCGCCGACCTCCGCCAGCACGTGCGCGAGGGCGTTCCGCCGGGTTCCGCCCCACCAGTAGGTGCGCGCGTAGTCGAAGACCAGCACGTCCGGGTCGGCGGTCTCGTCGAGGCAATCGGCCATGGCGCGCAGCGCGCCCGGGGTGAGGGTGTCGTCACTGTCGAGGAAGAAGAGGAAGTCGCCGGTGGCGTGCGGCATTCCCGCGTTGCGGGCGCGGCCGAGGCCAACGTTCTCCGGCAGGTGCAGCACCCGCACGCGCGTGTCGCGGGCCGCGTACTCGTCGAGGATCGCGCCGCAGCCGTCGGGGGAGCGGTCGTCGACGGCGATCACCTCGATGTCCCGGTACGACTGCCCCAGGACCGAGTCGAGGCACTCGCGCAAAAAGCCCTGCACCTTGAAACAGGGGACGATGATGCTGAAGCGAAGCACTTCTCGGTCAGCTCCTTACGAGGAGGGCGGCGGCGGGGGCCGGGACGCGCTCGGCGAGCGGGATCACGGGCGGCACCCCCTCCGGCGGTTCGCCGAGGAACACCCGGCGCACGACGCGCTCGGCGGCCCGCCCGTCGTCGAACTGGCAGAACCGCTCCCGGAACGCCGCCCGCAGTGCCGCCGACCCGGCCCCCGCGTACGAGCCGTCGCGGAAGATCCGCGCCAGCTCCTGCGGTGTACGGGCCACCGGGCCCGGCGGCGCCTCGATGAGGTCGAAGTAGACGCCCCGCGTCTCCCGGTAGATCTCCCAGTCGTCGGCGTACACGACGATCGGGCGGTCGAGGTTGGCGTAGTCGAACATGATCGACGAGTAGTCGGTGACCAGCGCGTCGGCGGCCAGGCACACCTCCTCCGAGGAGCGGTGCGCGGTCACGTCGATGATCCGGCCGCTGCTTCGCCGACCGCCCCGGTCGTAGAAGTAGTGGGCGCGCAGGAGCACGACGACGTCCTCGCCGGCCGCCTCGCAGAACGCCTCCAGGTCCAGGTCCGTCGCGAAGCCGGTGTGGTGGTCGCGGTGGGTGGGCGCGTACAGGACGGCGGTGCTTCCCTCCGGAACGCCCAGTTCCCTTCGGATGCGGGCGACGTCGTCGGCGCGGGCCGTGCAGTAGACGTCGTTGCGCGGATAGCCGTACTCGAGGGCCTCGTACGCGCCGGGGAAGGCCCGCTCCCACATTTCCGTGGAGTGGCGGTTGGAGCACAGGTTGTAGTCCCAGCGGTCCACGCGGTTCAGCAGTTTGGTGAAGCTGCCGGTCGCGGCCGCGACCACCGGGTACGTCGACTGGTCGCAGCCCATCGTCTTCAGCGGGGTGCCGTGCTGGGTCTGCAGGTGCACGCTGCCGGGGCGTTTGACGACGCCCTCGGCGAAGTTGGCGTTGTTCACCAGGTACTTGGCGCGGGCCAGCACCTTCCAGTACCGGCGGCTGCCGATCACCGCGTAGTCGATGCCCTCGGGCATGGCGTGCGCCTGGCCGGGCTCGACCAGGAACACCGCGCGCAGGTGCGGGGCGAGTTCCCGGGCCTTGGCGTGGAGGGCGGCCGGGTTGCAGGCGTAGCCGCGGCCCCAGTACGCGCAGTACACGACGAGGTTCTCGTCGAGGGGGCGGCGCAGATGCCACTGGTAGGCCAGACGTGTGCGCAGCCCCTGGGCGCGCGGGAGGCTCCGGGCGGCCCTCACGGCCGCCTGGTTGGCGCCCCGCAGCGTGCGGAACGCCGTGTACGCCCCGGTCGCCAGCAGCCGGTGCTGGACACCGAGGCTGCCGCCGGGGGCCCGGAAGCCGTCCGGGCGGTGGCGGCGGTACAGGCGGCCCGCCCGGCGGAAGAACGCCCTGCGCCGCCGCGCGGGCACCCGTTCCGGATGGGCGGCCGTCTTCAGGACGGTGCCGAAGAGCTGCTCGAACAGCGGCGCCGACCGCTCGGCCGACAGCCCCTGTTCGGCGGCCCGGACGAGCACCCGCTCGGTCTGGTCGAGGAGGTCGAGCTGGTGCTCGCCCGGGAGATTGAGCCGGCTGCCCTGCCGGCGCAGCAGATGCCGTACGACGACCCGGCGCAGCACCGCGATCCGCTCGGCGGCGACGGTGACCAGGCCGCCCCAGCCGAGGGCGGTGTAGTGGCCGTCGGGGAAGGCGAGGCCGCGCCCGGTGACGAAGGAACGGCGGTAGGTCGCGCTCCACGCCGGGAGCCGGACGCCCGTGAGGTGCGGGGCCTCGGCGGGGGAGAAGGCGTGCGCCGGGGACTTCGCCAGCAGCGGCCCGGCCGGGTTGGTCGGCTCGCCCTCCCACCAGGGCGTCCGCTCGTGCTCGAAGTACAGCACGTCGACGTCGCCGGTCTCGTCGAGGCGGGCGGCCAGCGCCGTCAGCGCACCCGGCACGAGGACGTCGTCGCCGTCGAGGAACAGCAGATACGCGCCGGTCGCCACCCGCATCCCGGCGTTGCGCGCCCCGCCCGGACCGGCGGACGGCGGCGAGTGCACCGGAGCCACCCTGGAGTCCCGCCCGGCGTGGTCGGCGGCGACGTCCGCGGCCGGGGCGTCGGGCGCGTCGCACACCGCGATCAGCTCGAAGTCGCCGAAGGACTGGGCGAGGACCGAGTCCAGCGCCTGGGACAGCCGGCCCGCGACCCCATGGGACGGGACGATGATGCTGAAGCGGGGCATTCTGCTCTCTCTGTTGTTGACCGGGTCCGGTGGACGGTGGTCGTCCTGGGGCCGCGGCCCCGCCGCCCGGACGGCCGCCAGGTCGACGGCCGCGTCGGGGTGGGCCGCGACGTACTGGGGTGCCTACCGACTCCCGGAAGAGCAAACGGCGTTCAGCGGCTCTCGGTGACGGCCTGGTGACCGGTAGGTTGCGGCACGGTGGCGAGCAGGGAGCGCGCGAGGGTCGCGGCCGGTGACGGCACCGGGCGGCGCTCGGCGAGCGGGACGACCGACGGCAGCCCGGCCGCCACGTCCGTCTGTCCGAGCACGACGTGGCGCACGACCCGCTCGGCGGCGCGTCCGTCGTCGTACGGACAGAAGCGCTCGCGGAACGCGGCCCGCAGCTGGGCGGAGCGGGAGCCGCGCCAGTGGCCGGTGACGAAGATGTCGATCAGCTCGTCCTCGCTGCGCGCGACCGCGCCCGGCGAGCAGGAGCGCACGTCGAAGTAGGTGCCGCGGGCCGCGTCGTACGCCTCCCAGTCGTCGGCCAGGATCACGATGGGGCGGTCCAGGTTGGCGTAGTCGAACATGATCGACGAGTAGTCGGTGACCAGCGCGTCCGAGGCGAGGCAGAGGGACTCGACGCTCGGGTGGTCGCTGACGTCGACGACCCGGCCCGAGGTGCCGGTGAGCGGGCCGTCCTGCCCGTAGTGGGCGCGGGCCAGCACCACGAAGCGAGGGCCGAGGCGGCACAGGACGCGCTCCAGGTCCAGGGCGGGGCGCTGGGTGCGGCGGTAGTCGCGGTGGGTGGGCGCGTACAGGAGCGCGACCGAGCCCTCCGGGATGCCGAGCGACTCGCGCAGCCGGGCCACGTCCTCCGGCGTCGCCCTGAGGAAGGCGTCGTTGCGCGGGTAGCCGTACTCCAGTGTGGTGTAGCCGCCGGGGTAGACCCGCTCCCAGGTCAGCGTGGTGTGACGGTTGGCGGACAGGACGTAGTCCCACTTGTCGACGTTCTTCAGCAGCTTCGCGAAGTCCATGCCGCGGGCGGCCGCCGGGCGCTCCTGGAGGTCGAGGCCCATGTGCTTGAGCGGGGTGCCGTGCTGGGTCTGGACGAAGACCTGGCCCGGGCGCTTGACCAAGCGGCGGTCGAAGTTGACGTTGTTGACCAGGTACTTGGAGCGGGCCAGCGCCGTCCAGTACGCCGTCGTGTTCGGGCTGAGGCGGCGGGTGGCGGCCGGGAGCGTGTGGTGGTGCTCGGGGCGGGCGATCCACGCCGTGCGGACGTGCGGCGCGAACTCGCGGAACGCGGTCTCCAGCGCGCCCGGGTTGCAGCCGTGCCCCCGGCCCCAGTAGGCGGCGAAGACCGCGCGGTCGGCGCGCAGGGGGAGGCGCAGCTGGATGCGGTAGTGCAGCTGGAGGACGGCGGCCCGCAGCGCGCGCAGGGACTTGGCGGTGACCTTGACCGTGCTGCGGCGCAGGGCCATCGCCAGCTGCAGGCCACGGAACGTGCGGTGCAGGCCCAGGCGGACCAGGGTGTGGCGCAGGCGGGAGCGCAGCGGCACCGGGGCGCCGGGGGTGCGGTAATGGCGGTAGTAGGTACGGGCCCTGCGCAGGAACTCGGCGCGGCAGCCCCGCGGCAGCCGGTCGGGCCTGCTGAACACCGTCGAGAAGTGGTCGACCATGCGGCGGAACAACACCGGCCGCCACCACGTCAGTTCGGGGCGCCGGTCGACGAACGCGAAGACCCGGTCGTACTGCTCGAAGATGTCGAAGTGCCTGCGGCTGGTGGTGCCGAGGATGCTGCCCCGCCGGCGCTGCCGGTAGTGCACGCACACCCGGTCCAGGGTCGCGATCGACTCCGCCGCCATCAGGACCGGGTAGGTCCACGGCGTGTCCTCGTAGTAGCCGGTCGGGAAGGTGAAGCCCTCGCGCTCCACGAACTCCCGCCGGTAGGCCTTGTTCCAGGCCACCATCAGCACCCTGAGCAGGCCCGGGCGGTCCGCCAGGCGGAAGGGGGCCGGTCCGTCCTCGGTGAGCGGGCCTGCGACCGGGTTGCGGACGGCCCTGCCCGTCCAGTCCGTGTGCGCATAGTCGTAGACCAGGACGTCCGGCTCGCCGGTCTCCTTGATGCGGTCGGCGATCGAGCACAGCGCGTCGGGGGCGAGGGTGTCGTCGCTGTCCAGGAAGACCAGGTAGTCGCCCGTGGCCTCGGCCATGCCCGCGTTGCGGGCGCGGCCGAGCCCCTGGTTCTCCGGCAGGTGGACGGGCCGTACGCGCGGGTCGCGGGCCGCGAACTCGTCGATGATCGCTCCGCTGGCGTCCGGCGAGCAGTCGTCGACGGCGATCAGTTCGAGATCCGGATACGACTGGGAGAGCACCGATTCCAGGCACTCGTGCAGGTACGCCTGAACCTGGTGCGCGGGGACGATGACACTGAACCTGGGCAAGGGGACATCCAAGGGTCGGCGCGGGCGTTCTGCCCGGGAACGGCCGATGGAGTGAATTGGTTACGGTTCGTGCGGCATGTGGGGGACGCCTGGGTGAACGGCAAGGGGCGGACCGGTGACGGCCCGCCCCCTCTATATGCCCTTTCTATATGTCCTTTTGATTGGGACTCTTCCGGTTGATGATGGTGGCTCTTTCGGTTGACTGACCCCGCCCGCTCTCTACTTGACCGCGCCCGCCATCACGCCGGACACGAACTGCCGCTGGAACGCGAAGAACACGGCCAGCGGGATCACCATCGAGATGAACGCGCCGGGTGCCAGGACGTCGATGTTGTTGCCGAACTGGCGCACCTGGGTCTGCAGGGCGACCGTGATCGGCTGCGTACCGGACTTGGTGAACACCAGCGCCACCAGCATGTCGTTCCACACCCACAGGAACTGGAAGATGCCCAGGCTCGCAATCGCGGGCCCGCCGAGCGGCATCACGACCCGGGCGAACAGGCGCAGTTCACCGGCACCGTCGAGGCGGGCCGCCTCCAGCAGCTCCCTGGGGATCTCCGCGAAGAAGTTCCGCAGCAGGAACACCGCGAAGGGCAGACCGAAGCCCGTGTGGAACAGGATCACTCCGAGGATCGTCCCGAACAGGCCGAGCTTGCCGAACAGTTCGGCGATCGGGATCAGCGCCACCTGCACCGGCACGACCAGCAGACCGACCACGGCCAGGAACCACCAGTCGCGGCCCGGGAACTCCATCCACGCGAACGCGTAGCCCGCGAGCGAGCCCACCACGACCACCAGGATGGTCGCCGGGACGGTGATCAGGACGGTGTTCACCAGGGAGTTGGTGATATCGCTGTTCTCGAGCAGCTTCTGATAGCTGTCGAAGGTGAGCTGCGAGGGCTTGCTGAAGACGTTCCACCAGCCGTTCGCGCTCATGTCCTCCGGCGAACGCAGCGACGACAGCAGCAGGCCGATCGTCGGGACCAGCCAGAACAGGCCCACGACGATCAGGAACACGCGGACCAGGCTGCCGCTGACGGTTTCCGCGAGCCGTGAGCCCAGCGACTGCTTCGCCTTCACGGTCTCGACGGGGGGCACCTCGGTGAGACTGCCGGCCTGCGTCGTCATCGCCGCACCTCCCGCCTGAGCCTGCGCATGTTGAACAGCATCACCGGGATCACCAGCAGCAGCAGGAACACCGCGATGGCGCTGGCGATGCCCGGCTGGCCCTCCGAGAAGCCCTTCCGGTACAGCTCCAGGGCCAGGACGTTGGCGTCGTCCTGGGAGGAGCCCGGGGCGATGATGAAGACCAGGTCGAAGATCTTCAGCACGTTGATCATCAGCGTGACGGTGACGACCGCGAGCACCGGCGCCAGCAGCGGCACGGTGACCCGGCGGAACACCTGCCACTCGTTCGCGCCGTCCACCCGGGCCGCCTCCAGCAGTTCACGGGGCACACCCGCGAGCCCGGCCGCGATCAGCACCATCGCGAAACCGGCCCACATCCACACGTACGACCCGATGATGGCCGGCGTGACCAGCGACGGGCCCAGCCAGTCCATGCCGTTGTACGGTGCCTTGAAGTTGCTCGCCGGGAGCCGGAGTTGGGCTCCGTCGGCCTTGGCGGGCAGCGTGAACGTGCCGTCGTCGGCGGCCTTCGTCGACGCCATCACCTTGCCGTCCTTGACCGCCTCGATCCTCATCCCGGCATAGCCCAGCTCGGACGGGTCGACCGCGCCGAGTTTCCCGACGCCCTTGCCGCGCGTGAAGTCCTGCCAGGTGGTGCCGGTGATCCTGCCCGGCTCCGGCCTGGCCTGTACGGCCTTCTTCGCGCTGCTCGGCATCTGGTCGGGGGCGACGCCGACGAGGGGCAGGGTGACCGACTGGCCCGTGTGGACGGTGGTCGAGGTGATGAAGCCGCCCTGGTCGGGCCTGAGGGGCGACTGGCGGCCCGGGTGCGCCTTCGGGAACGCCGACGACTGGGCGAAGGTGTCGTGGATGCCGACCCACACCGCGTTGGCCACGCCCTTGTCCGGGTCCTGGTCGTACACCAGTCGAAAGATGATCCCGGCCGCCAGCATCGAGATCGCCATCGGCATGAAGACGACCAGCTTGAACGCCGTGCCCCAGCGCACCCGTTCGGTCAGCACCGCGAAGATCAGACCGAGCGCGGTGGAGACCGCCGGCGCGAACACCACCCAGATGATGTTGTTCTTCAGCGCGGTGCGGATGCCGTCGTCGGTGAACAGGGCCTTGTAGTTGTCGAACCCGGCGAAACCGTCGCCGGAGGCGTTGTAGAAGCTGCGGACGATCGAGTACCCGATCGGGTAGACCACGAGCGCGCCGAGCAGCACCAGGGCGGGCAGCAGGAAGAGGGCCGCCACGATCCTGCGGGTGCCGGTCACGCTCTTGCGCCGACGGGGGGCGGAGGGCGTCGCAGGGGTTTTGGCAACGCCCCCCGTGGCTGCCGACGTCATCGGCGGATCCGCCTGTGTACGTGGTGTCCGGTCATCGTGGGATCAGCCTCCGTACGCCGCCGCCGCGTCCTTCTCCAGCTTCGCCTGCGTGCCCGCGACGTCCGTCGGGTTCTTCAGGAAGTCCTGGAGGTCCTTCCACTCGCCCTTGCCGGGCGTGCCGCCGAAGGCCTGCGGGGCCTGGTCGGACATGTCGAAGCGGAAGTTGTCGCCGGCCGCGACGAGTGCCTTGGCGATCTTCTGCTGCACCGCGTTCGGGTACGCGGAGTCCGGCACGCTCTTGTTCGGGGAGAGGTAGCCGCCGAGCTTCGCCTGGATCGTGGCCGCGTCCGGCGAGGCCAGGAAGGTGACCAGCGCCTGCGCCGCCTTGGAGTCCTTCAGGACGACGGCCGCGTCACCGCCGGAGACCACGGGCGCGGAGCCGCCCACGGCCGGGAAGGGGAACACCTTCGCGTCCGTGCCCACCGTGGCCTTGGTCTCCGCGATGTTGACCTGCGCGAAGTCGCCCTCGAAGACCATGCCGGCCTTCGGCTGGTCGCCGCCGGTGAAGGTCTGGGTGACGGAGGCCGGGAACTCGGTCTGCAGCGCGCCGTCCGGGCCGCCCGCGATGTAGTCCTTCTTGCCCCAGATCTGCGCCAGCGTGGTCAGCGCGTCCTTCACGGACGGGTCCGTCCACTTGATCTTGTGCTGGGCGAGCTGGTCGTACTTCTCCGGCCCCGCCTGGGAGAGGTAGACGTTCTCGAACCAGTCGGTGAGGGTCCAGCCGTCGGCACCGCCGACGGAGAACGGGGTGACGCCGGAGTCGTAGACCTTCTGCGCGGTGGTGAGCAGGTCCTTCCAGGTCTTGGGTTCCTGCGCGCCCGCGTTCTCGAAGACCTTGGCGTTGTACCAGATCAGCGACTTGTTGGCGGCCTTGTAGTAGACGCCGTACTCCTTGCCGTCGACCTTGCCGATGTCCTGCCAGCCCTGCGAGTAGTTCTTGCTCAGCTGCGCCTGGGCCTCGGCGCCGAGGGGCTTGGCCCACTTGTTCTGAACGGCCTGCTTGATGGCGCCGGGCTGCGGCAGGAGCGCGACGTCCGGCGGCTGGCCGCCCGCGATCTTCGAACCGAGGAAGTTGATGATCGGATCCTGGGCGGGGACGAAGGTGACCTTGGCGCCCGTGCGCTTCTCGAACTCCCCGAGAACCTTCTTGAAGTTTTTCTGCTCGGCGCCGGTCCAGACGGCGGCGACCTCGAGGGTCGCGCCGTTCAGTTTCGGGAGGGTGACCGTGGTGCCGGTCTCCGTGTCTTTGCTGCTGTGTTCGCTGCTGCTCTTCTTGTCGTTGCTTCCACCGCAGGCGGTGAGTGAAAGCGCCAGTGCTCCCGCGGCGACGGCTGCTGCGGTTCTGGCGGCCCTGTGTGTCCGGATGGTGCTGCTCGTGCTGCGCATCACTGCCCCGTTCTTCGTCCTCGTCGAACGTCCGAGCGCTGTCCCGTGCGCTCTGTCTACGCCGGGGTCCGGACGGCGGCAAGAGCGCCCACACTGTCAACCGGGCGATCGTGACCACGTCGTGACTGTACGTGCAACCGCTCGAACAGCGCAGGCGCCTGGATCGGAGGAGAGGCCGGGATCAGAGCCGGGACTCGGATCAGGGGGAAGGGCCGGATCGACCCGGGACTCGGGCCAGAGGAGCGGCCGGGATCAGAGCAGGGAGGGCACCTCCGCCGCCGAGACCTCCCTCGCCGCCCTCTCCAACGCGCTGGCCAGCAGGGCCAGGTCGGTCGGCCCGTTGCCCAGTTCCCGTACGGAGCGGCGGGCGGGCGGGTCTCCCATGCGGCGCCACTCCAGGGTCACGACCGTGGGGCGCTGGGTCGCCGTCCGGGGGATACGGCCCGTGACGCGGCCGCCCTGGAACGGGGTCACCCGGCCGTCCGCACAGGTCAGACGTCCGCGCCCCGGGGCCGGTTCGTCCGGGCCGGAGGACGGTGCGTCCAGCGTGACGCGCAGGGTGGCCCGGCGTGCAGGTTCCGTCTCCGCCGTACGGCCCCCGGGCCCGGCGGCCGTCACCAGGTGGACGCCGAGCCGCTCGCCCTCCCGGGCCACCGCCTCCAGCGCGCGTATCACGGACCCGGCCGCGGGCCGGCCGGGCGAGCCGAGCGCGGGGGAGACCAGGGCGTCGAGGTCGTCGACGACCACGACGAGCCGGGGCAGCGGCGGTGCCGCCTCCGTCCGCGAACCGGCCGCCGCGGGCCGCAGCCGCAGGGTGGAGCTGGGCGGGGTGTCCACATCGCCCGTCCGCGCGCCGGATGCGGTCCGGCCCGACGCCGTCCGCTGGGCGACGATACGGCCCGACACCTCGCGCCGGGTGTGCCACTCGGCGAAGTCGGCCCGCCCGAGCAACTCGGCCCGCCGCTTCAGCTCGGCGCTCAGGGACTGGGCGAACTCCCGCATGCGGACGGGGTCGTTGGCGGTGAGGTGGGTCGTGACGTGCGGCACGTCCGTACAGGCCCGCAGGCCGTCGCCGTGGCCGCTCCCCGCGCCGACGCCGTCCCGGCCGTCCATCAGGACGATGCCGAGGCGGTCGGGGCGCTCGGCGGCGGCGAGCGAGGCGACGACGGACCGCAGTAGCTCCGTACGGCCACTGCCGGCCGGGCCCTCGATCAGCAGGTGCGGGCCGTCGGCCACGAGGTCCGCGCAGACCGGTCCGCGTGGGCCGGCCCCCAGCACGGCCCAGGCCCGGCCGCCGAGCGCCGCCGTGTCGTCGGCCGCGTCCGCCCAGCGCGCCAGCAGCGAGGCCGGGGTGGCCCGGGCCAGCCCCAACTCGTCCAGCAACCGCGCCGACAGCGGCAGCGGCGCCGACACCCGCGTCCTCCGGTCTCCGGCGGCCCCGTCCGTCCGCAACGGCGCCAGCGCCCGCGCGAACCGCTCGGCCCACGCGAGGGACACGGCGTCGACGACGGCGAGGGTGCCGGGGGCGACCGGGGAGGGGCGCGGGTCGGGCGCCGTGTGGGGGTGTCCGGCGGTGGGAGCCGTCGGGTGTCCGGTCCCGGCCGCGGCGGGGTGCGTGTTTGCGGCTGTGGTGCTGGTGGTGGTGGCGTGCGTGTTTTCGGCTGTGCTGGTGGTGGCCTGTGTGCTTGCCGCTGTGCTGGTGGTGGCGTGCGCGGTTCCGGCCGCGCTGGTGGTGGGGTGCGCGTCCTGTGCGGTACCCCGATGCGTGAGGGGAGCGTCCGAGCGCCGGGCGGCGGCGGGCCCGGGATGCGGGTGTGCCGCCGTGCCCCGGGGCGCGTACGGGCCTTCCGCTGCGCCGGGAGCCGCCCCGGAGGGCGCGACGCGCATCAGCCGCAGCGCCGTCGCCACGTCGCCGCTGAGCAGCGCGACCGCCCCGCACTCCCGGAACACCGGCGACCCCGCGCACGCCGCCTCGTAGGTGTCCGTCACCGGGGACGCGGGCGGGGCGGGTGCCGTCTCGGCGAGACACAGGACGTGTATCCCGGCCCGGGGCCCCTCGTGCGCCAGCCGGGCCACCGCCTCCCGCACGGCGGCGCCTCCCGGGTCGCCGTCCACGACGACCACGGTGTAGGGCCCCGCGAAGCCCAGCTCCCCAGCCCCGTCGTTGTCCCGCGCCCAGGAGGGACGCCGGACCGCGCCTCGGGTCGGCTGGGCCCCGTCGGCAGCGGAAGGGGGCGTCCGGTGCTCCGCCCCGGGCCGGCCCGGTTCGCCGAGGGCGCTCTCCGCCTCGGGCGCACGAGAGACGACGACGGTCCCGCTGCCGTACGTCGTCGCGCCCATGCGGCCTCCCCGCGGTGCCGGCCCCGTCGCGCCGCGCGTCTCCGCCAGGTGGTCCTCCAGACGTCGGAGGAGTTCCTCCGTGCGGGCCGTGGCCTGTTCGCGGTCGTAGGCGAGCAGGAGGCGGCAGTCCTGGCCGTGGCCGGGGCGCAGGTGGGGGAGCCAGCCGAGCCAGGACCACTCGGCGGTGCGCTCCTCCAGGGGGCGGGTGTGGTCCGCACTGAGCAGGACGATCTCGAGGGTGTCGGGGGAGTGCAGCGCGGCGAGCTGGGCCAGCACCGCGCGTGCCACTCCGGACAGGCGGGCGCGCGGTCCGGCCAGGCCCAGCGCCCCCACCTCGCGCAGATCGGTGGTCACCGGCACCGCGGGCAGCAGCCCCGAGCCGTCGAGGGCCGCCCGGTCGGCCGTGCCGAGCCGGACGGTGAGCGCCTCCGGATGCCCCGGTCCGCGCTCCCACAGCCGCGGCCCCGGGCCCAGTGCCGTCAGCAGCAGCGCCGCCGGGTCCGGCCAGGTCTCCGGCAGCTGCGGTCCGGCGTACGCCGGGGACAGGCCCTGCGCCGTCACGCCGGCCGGCCCGTCGTCGTACGTCCGGCGTCGGGTCGTCGCCTGTTCGCCGCGTCCCCCGGCCAGCCGCCGCGCCCATGCCCCGAGCCCGCCGCGCCTGCGCACGCCCTGCAGGACGTCGGTGCCCCGGAGGGGCGTTTTCTTGCGGCCGCTTCCGCCGGCGGCGGCACCGTCCGAGCGCCCGGCCCGAGCCGCCGTGCCAGACGGTGAGCCGTCCGTGTTCTCGGCGTTCTCGGCGGTGAATGCTCCGGTGTGCCCGCCCACTGCGAACCGTCCGCCGTAGGTGTCCCCGCCGCCGTCCGGTGCGGAGGACGCGCCGTCGCGGGGCGCCGTACCGCGCGCGCTGCCGTGGCTCTCGATCCGCGGCGCGTGGCCCTGCGCCGGCACCACCGGAAATTCGACCGGCCCGTGTTCCTGAGCTCCCGGGGCGTCCCCCGAGGCGCCCCAGCTCGCCGAGCCGTGCGGGAGGGGGGCACGTGTCCCACCGGCGTCCGCCGGGGGTGCCGACGGGGCCGATCCCGCCGTACCCGCTCCGCTGACCGTACCGTCTGCGGAACCTCTCACGCGTGCGTGGACGGTCGTAGCCACGCCCGCGCCGCCGCTGCCCGCCGCGGCGCCGCTTCCCGTGCCGCCGCTCCCCGCTCCTGCGGCGCTGCCCGGTCCGCGCTCGCCCCCGGAGGGAACGCGCACATGCCCCTCGCCGTCCGGTGCCGTCTCCACCCGCGCCCCCGGCCCCCCGGCCGGCGTCAGCCGCAGGGCGGACTCGCCGATGCGCAGGAGGGCGCCCGGGGTGAAGCGGACCGGGCGTATGCCCACGCGTGTGCCGTCCAGCACCGTGCCGTTCGTGGAGCCGAGGTCCGCGACCGAGACGCGGCCGTCGGGGGCGACCGTCACCGCGCAGTGCAGGCGGGAGACGTCGGGGTCGTCGAGCGGGACGTCGGCGTCGGCGGAGCGGCCGACGGTGATCTGCCCGCCGTGCAGCAGATGGACCCCGCCCGCGTCCGGGCCCGCGACCACGTGCAGCTGGGTCGGGGCGTCGTCGAGTTCGGGGTGCGGCTCGGGCTCGGCGGGGGCGCCCAGGGACAGCACCGCGCCGTCGAGCAGCGGGGGCTCGCCGAGCGTGCAGCGCTGGGGGTCGAGGCGCTCCGCGCCCGCGTACAGCACCACCGGGCCCGCCCCGGGCTCCCGGCTCCGCTCGGACGCACCCGCCTCGCCGGCGACCGCGGCGGCGAGCGCCGACGCCACCGCGGCCAGGGCCGTGCCCGCGGGCGCCGTGACCAGCACGTCGCAGCTCGCGGCGCGGCCCTGTGCCGATGGGCGGGGTCCCCCCTGCTCGAGCGGAGCCGAGAGCCTGGGGGAGTGCGGGCCCAGCGGGTCTACGACGGTCAGCCGGATCTGCATCGCCGTCAGCGGTCCCTTCTGCGCGGGCGCCCGCGAACGGGGACGAAGCCGTCCCGCGGTCCCCTACCGCGGACTTCCCCCACCGCCGCACGAGCACGTCGGCCAGTACTGGAGGCATCCTCGCACCTGCCACTGACAACTTGCCCGCCGCCCACGGGCAAGTGATCTTGATTGGTCGGCTCTGCCCGCAAAAGTGCCTGACCAGTGCTCTGCGAATGTCCGCTTGAGATCGGTCACGTCCGCGCGCGGCAACCAACCGACCCGAGCCGAGCGTCTTTCCATCGAACATGTACGGCACTCCGTGCGTAAGTGGCCTCGGGGGACCCCGGCGCCCCGCACGGAACGACCGCCGGGAGCAGGACGACGACAACTCGCCGTCGCGCACGGCGGCATTACAGTGGGTCGGGACACCCGCGGCCCGCCGGAATCGGCGCGGGGGACCAGGCAAGCAAGCAGCAGGGAGCGCATGACGTGCGGCCGGTAGGCAGCAAGTACCTGCTCGAGGAGCCGCTCGGACGCGGCGCCACGGGCACCGTCTGGCGAGCCCGCCAGCGGGAGACCGCGGGCGCCGAGGCGGCCGTGCCCGGCCAGCCCGGCGAGACCGTCGCGATCAAGGTCCTCAAGGAAGAGCTGGCGAACGACGCGGACGTCGTGATGCGGTTCCTGCGGGAGCGGTCCGTGCTGCTCCGCCTGACTCACCCGAACATCGTCCGGGTCCGCGACCTGGTGGTCGAGGGCGACCTGCTGGCCCTGGTCATGGACCTGGTCGACGGCCCCGACCTGCACCGCTACCTGCGCGAGAGCGGGCCCTTCACGCCCGTCGCCGCCGCGCTGCTCACCGCCCAGATCGCCGACGCACTCGCCGCGAGCCACGCCGACGGGGTCGTCCACCGCGACCTGAAGCCCGCGAACGTCCTGCTCAAGCAGGACGGCGGGCAGTTGCACCCGATGCTGACCGACTTCGGCATCGCGCGCCTTGCCGACTCGCCCGGCCTCACCCGCACCCACGAATTCGTCGGCACGCCCGCGTACGTCGCGCCCGAGTCGGCCGAGGGCCGTCCGCAGACGTCCGCCGTCGACATCTACGGCGCCGGAATCCTGCTGTACGAGCTGGTCACCGGCCGTCCGCCGTTCTCCGGCGGCTCGGCTCTGGAGGTCCTGCACCAGCATCTGAGCGCCGAGCCGCGCCGCCCGTCCACGGTCCCCGACCCGCTGTGGACGGTCATAGAGCGCTGCCTGCGCAAGAACCCCGACGAGCGGCCCAGCGCCGAGAACCTCGCGCGCGGCCTGCGCGTCGTCGCCGAGGGCATCGGGGTGCACGCGAACGCCGCGCAGATCGCCGCCGCGGAGGGCGTCGGCGCCCTGCTGGCCCCGGATCCGGCGCCCGCGACCGTGCCGGGCGTGCCCGGAGCCGCCGACCCGACGCAGGTGCTGCCGCAGGACGCGGCGTCGTACGACCCGAACGCCGCGACCAGCGTCCTGCCGCACACCGGCGGCCCGCCCGGCGCCGCCGACCCGACCACCGTGCTGCCGAACCGCGGCGCGGCCGACCCGACGCGCATGATGCCGCCGGTGCCGCAGAACCAGCCCGGCGACGACCAGCAGGGGCAGCAGCCCGAGCAGCCGCACCCCTGGCAGACCCAGCTGCGTGCCGCCCGCGACCGCAACGAGCAGACGCAGATCCAGTACCTGGACCCCAGCGAGGACCCGCTGCGCCGCCGCCCGCAGCGGCAGGTCGCCCGCCCGCAGCAGCAGCGGCCGGCCCAGCAGCGTCCGCAGCCCGGACCCGGGTACGGCTACCAGCAGCAGCCGCAGCAGTACGCCCCGCCGCAGCACCAGCAGCCCCAGCGCTACGCGCCGCCCGCGCAACCGGAGCCCCGGCGGCCGGCGCGCGAGCCGCGGCCGCCGCGGCAGCGCAGTGCAAACCGCATGAAGATCCCCGGCCTCGGCTGCCTGAAGGGATGCCTGTTCACGATCGTCATCCTGTTCGTCGCGGGGTGGCTGGTCTGGGAGTTCAGCCCGCTGCAGCACTGGATCGGGTCGGGCAAGAGCTACTGGGCGCAGCTGAGCGACTGGTTCGGCAACGTGACCGGCTGGATCAAGGACCTGAACGGCAGCTCGAAGGGCAACTGACGGCCCGGGCGACCGACGGACACGCCTGCGAGTTTGGGAATTTGTCGACATCTGGCGGGTGATTTCCGTCTCCGCGGTGAAGGTTGGCTCGTCGGACGCGTAGTTTTAGCGGCAACACGCGTCTGTAGGAGCAGTCTTGGCACGGAAGATCGGCAGCCGGTACACCGCGAACCAGATCCTGGGACGGGGCAGCGCCGGCACGGTGTGGCTGGGCGAGGGGCCGGACGGGCCCGTCGCGATCAAGCTGCTGCGTGAGGATCTCGCCTCCGACCAGGAACTCGTGGGCCGCTTCGTGCAGGAGCGGACGGCGCTGCTGGGCCTCGACCACCCGAACGTGGTCTCCGTACGGGACCTGGTGGTCGACGGCAACGACCTGGCCCTCGTCATGGACCTCGTCCGCGGTACGGACCTGCGCACCCGCCTGGAGCGGGACCGGCGGCTCGCGCCCGAGGCGGCGGTGGCCATCGTGGCGGACGTGGCCGACGGGCTCGCCGCGGCACATGCGGCGGGGGTCGTGCACCGGGACGTCAAGCCGGAGAACGTGCTGCTGGACATGCAGGGCCCACTGGGCCCGGGCGGGGCGCATCCGGCCCTGCTGACGGACTTCGGTGTGGCCAAGCTCATCGACTCGCCGAAGCGGACGCGCGCTACGAAGATCATCGGCACGCCGGACTATCTGGCGCCGGAGATCGTGGAGGGCCTGCCTCCGCGGGCGGCGGTGGACATCTACGCGCTGGCCACGGTGCTGTACGAGCTGCTGGCGGGCTTCACGCCGTTCGGCGGCGGGCACCCGGGGGCGGTGCTGCGCCGTCACGTCACGGAGACCGTGGTCCCGCTCCCCGGCATCCCGGACGAGCTGTGGCAGCTGCTCGTGCAATGCCTGGCGAAGGCGCCGGCGTCGCGGCTGCGGGCGTCGGAGCTGGCGGCGCGGCTCAGGGAACTGCTGCCGATGCTCGCGGGGATGCCGCCGCTGGACGTGGACGAGCCGGATGTGGATCCGGCGGAGGAGCCGCAGGAGGAGGCGTCCGCGGTGGCGTCCGCGCCGGCCGGGGAGCGGACACGGCGGCGGGGCGCGGTGCCGCTGGTGCCGGGCGCGAAGCCGGACTCGAACCGGGACACGCACACGTCGATGCGGGTACCGGCGCCGGACGAGCTGGCCGGCGGGGCGCGGGGCACGGCCCGTGCGCCCAGGGCCGCGGGCGCCCCGCGACCCGGCTCGGCCCGGCACCGGGCGGCTGCGCGGCGGCGCCGGATCACGCTGGGCGTGGCCGGAGTGGCGCTGGCGGCGGTGGTCGGGGTGGGCGCGTGGCTGGCGACGTCGGGGGACGACGGGGACACGGCGCCGCAGGACACGAAGCGCTCGGCACCGGCGGCCCCGTAACCTCGCCTCCCTCCTGACCCGGCAGGGGGAGGTGCCCCACCCGGAGCTCCGCCCCGGACCCGAGAGGGGGCTGTGCCCTGCTCCCCCGCACCCCGGCGACGCCCGCACAGCGCCGGGGGCCGCTGGGGACGCTGCAGGACAGAGGTCGGTTGCCACAGCCGTTAGGCTTGAGGGCGTGGCAGTCGTCGATGTATCCGAAGAGCTGAAGTCCCTCTCCTCGACCATGGAGTCGATCGAGGCCGTACTGGACCTCGACAGGATGAGGGCAGACATCGCCGTGCTCGAGGAGCAGGCGGCCGCGCCGTCCCTGTGGGACAACCCGGACGAGGCGCAGAAGATCACCAGCAAGCTGTCCCACCTCCAGGCGGAGGTGAGGAAGGCCGAGACCCTGCGTGGCAGGATCGACGACCTCGCTGTGCTCTTCGAGCTCGCCGAGTCCGAGGACGACCCGGACGCCCGCGCCGAGGCCGAGGCCGAGCTCGTCGAGGTCAAGAAGGCACTCGACGAGATGGAAGTCCGGACGCTGCTCTCCGGCGAGTACGACGCCCGCGAGGCGCTCGTCAACATCCGCGCCGAGGCCGGTGGCGTCGACGCCGCCGACTTCGCCGAGCGGCTGCAGCGCATGTACCTGCGGTGGGCCGAGCAGCACGGTTACAAGACGGAGATCTACGAGACCTCGTACGCCGAGGAAGCCGGGATCAAGTCCACCACCTTCGCCGTGCAGGTGCCGTACGCCTACGGCACCCTCTCCGTCGAGCAGGGCACCCACCGGCTCGTCCGCATCTCCCCCTTCGACAACCAGGGGCGCCGCCAGACCTCCTTCGCCGGCGTCGAGGTCCTCCCCGTCGTCGAGCAGTCCGACCACGTCGACATCGACGAGTCCGACCTCCGGATCGACGTCTACCGGTCCTCCGGTCCCGGCGGCCAGGGCGTCAACACGACCGACTCCGCGGTGCGCATCACCCACCTGCCCACCGGCATCGTCGTCTCCTGCCAGAACGAGCGCTCCCAGATCCAGAACAAGGCCACCGCCATGGCCGTGCTCCAGGCCAAGCTGCTCGAGCGGCGGCGCCAGGAGGAGCGGGCCAAGATGGACGCCCTCAAGGGCGACGGCGGCAACTCCTGGGGCAACCAGATGCGTTCGTACGTCCTGCACCCGTACCAGATGGTCAAGGACCTGCGCACGGAGTACGAAGTCGGCAATCCCGAGGCCGTGTTCAACGGCGAGATCGACGGGTTCCTCGAGGCCGGGATTCGCTGGCGCAAGCAGCAGGAACAGCAGTCGAAGTAAAGCCGCCGCTGCCGCGAGGCGATATAGACGCTTTGTCGACTTGGCAACTGCCGCCGTCCCGGCGGCAGTTGCCATTTCTGTCTGCGGATGTCTGGGTTTTACATCACACTCACAGGCTTCAACGTCCCGCAAACGAGGCGCAAGTGGACATTGCGTACGCAATGGCCTTGACGGTGCTTTGAAAAATCGGAAGGGTGAAGCGTGGCATGCGCATTTCTGGGGCGCATGTGAACCGGGGGGACTTGCACTGCGCCAGCTGCCTCCGTTGATCACGGCCCCACGCGCCGCTCATTGACAATCCAGCTACTGGGGGTAGCAACCATATGACGAAGAAGACGCGGATCCGTGTCGCGCGGATAGCGGCCGGTGCCGTGATCGCGGCCGGTGCCTCGCTGACCGCCGCGGGTGCCGCCTCGGCCCTCGACATCGGCGTGAACGTCAGCGCCGACGACAACGGGATCAACGCCGGTGTGAACGTCGGCACGGACGACCCGACCATCTCGGCCCCGACGCCGTCCGACACCGGCCTGCCGACCGACCCGATTCCCACCTCTGAGCCTCCGACGTCGGAGCCTCCGACCTCGCAGCCTCCGACCACCCAGCCCGGTCCGACCGAGTCCGGCCCCGCCGAGCCCACGGGCAATCCCACCGAGCCCACCGAGGACCCCTCGGACGGCGGCTCCGGCAACGGGAACGGCAACGGCCAGGGCGGCAACAGCAACACCGACCCCGACGGCGGCTCCGGCACCTCCGCCCAGGAGGAGGGCACCTCCGCCCTCACCGACACCGGCTCGGACACCTCGGCCCAGGGCGGCGGCAAGCAGCTCGCCGAGACGGGTGCCGCACAGACCACGTTCCTGCTGGTCGGCGCAGCCACGATGATCGCCGGCGGCATCGGCTTCCGCGTCCTGCCGCGCCTGATGGGCGGTCGCGGCGGCGCTGCTGCCTGACGGTAGCGGCGGCCGTACGGAGAGTACGCGCACTGCACTACATGCTGAAGGGCCCGGAGCCTGCCGCTCCGGGCCCTTCACATGGTCTTTAAGCCTGCACCTTGAAGTCTGAGCCGTGAAGTCTGCACCGTGAAGTCTGCGCCCCGCAGTCTGCGCTACGCGGTCTGCGGCTACGCGGTCTGGTGCGCCAGCAGCGCCACCGCCGCGATCAGCACCGCCAGCAGCGCGATCAGCGCCATCGGGTTCAGCCCCGCGAAGAAGTTCTCCTGCTGCAGCCGCTCGCGGTTCGCGCGGCACACGGGGCACCGGCCCTCGCTCACGGGCGCCGCGCAGTTCGCGCACACCAGCCGGTCGTACGTCATGCGCTCGCCCTCCTTGCACCGGTTCCATGTACACAACGCTCGCGGACACGCGAACGTTCCCCTCCCCACTGTGCCAGGTTCGGCGAGTTTCAGCGCGGGTTCCCTGCGGGGCCGGGGCCGGGCGCTCTCGGAGGGGTGGCCCGGGTCGTTTCGCGGCTGCGGGGCGTCTGTGACCGGTCGCGCAGTTGTCCGCGCCCTTTTGAGGCATGGACAAAACGCACAACTACCACTCAACCCCGACTGCCGACTGCAGTTGCACACCTGGTTCGCGTATGGTCACGCTCATCTACCCCCGGCTAACCGTGGTGCATCCGTGATCCGATTCGACAACGTCTCCAAGGTCTACCCCAAGCAGACCCGCCCCGCCCTCAGGGATGTCTCCCTCGAGGTGGAGAAGGGCGAGTTCGTGTTCCTCGTGGGGTCCTCCGGCTCCGGAAAGTCCACCTTCCTGCGGCTGATCCTCCGCGAGGAGCGGTGCAGCCAGGGTCAGGTGCACGTCCTGGGCAAGGACCTCGCGCGCCTCTCCAACTGGAAGGTGCCGCAGATGCGCCGCCAGCTGGGGACGGTGTTCCAGGACTTCCGCCTCCTGCCGAACAAGACGGTCGCCGAGAACGTCGCCTTCGCGCAGGAGGTCATCGGCAAGTCGCGCGGCGAGATCCGCAAGTCCGTGCCGCAGGTGCTCGACCTCGTCGGGCTCGGCGGCAAGGAGGACCGGATGCCGGGTGAGCTGTCCGGTGGTGAGCAGCAGCGCGTCGCCATCGCGCGGGCCTTCGTCAACCGGCCCAAGCTGCTGATCGCCGACGAGCCCACCGGCAACCTCGACCCGCAGACCTCCGTCGGCATCATGAAGCTGCTCGACCGGATCAACCGGACGGGCACGACCGTGGTGATGGCGACCCACGACCAGAACATCGTGGACCAGATGCGCAAGCGCGTCATCGAGCTGGAGAAGGGCCGTCTCGTCCGCGACCAGGCGCGCGGCGTCTACGGCTACCAGCACTGACGAGGAACGGAAAGGCTTAACCAGACGCCATGCGCGCCCAGTTCGTCCTGTCGGAGATCGGTGTCGGTCTCCGCCGCAACCTGACGATGACCTTCGCGGTCATCGTCTCCGTCGCCCTGTCCCTGGCCCTGTTCGGTGGTTCGCTGCTGATGAGTGACCAGGTCAACACGATGAAGGGCTACTGGTACGACAAGGTCAACGTCTCGATCTTCCTCTGCAACAAGAGCGACGCCGAGAACGACCCCAACTGCGCCAAGGGCGCGGTCACCGAGGACCAGAAGAAGGCGATCCTCGCCGACCTGCACAAGATGTCGGTGGTCGACAAGGTCACGTACGAGTCGCAGGACGAGGCGTACAAGCACTACAAGGAGCAGTTCGGCGACTCCCCGCTGGCCAGCTCCCTCACGCCGGACCAGATGCAGGAGTCGTACCGGATCAAGCTGAAGAACCCGGAGCAGTACCGGGTCATCGCCAGCGCCTTCAACGGGCGCGACGGCGTGCAGTCCGTGCAGGACCAGAAAGGCATCCTGGACAACCTCTTCGGCCTGCTCAACGGCATGAACTGGGCCGCCCGCGCGATCATGGCGCTGATGCTGGTCGTCGCGCTGATGCTGATCGTCAACACCGTGCGCGTCTCGGCGTTCAGCCGACGGCGTGAGACCGGGATCATGCGCCTGGTGGGCGCCTCCGGCTTCTACATCCAGGCGCCGTTCATCATGGAGGCCGCGGTCGCCGGGCTGATCGGCGGCACGGTCGCGTGCGGATTCCTGGTGATCGCGCGGTACTTCATCATCGACCACGGCCTCGCCCTGTCGCACAAGCTGAACCTGATCAACTTCATCGGCTGGGACGCCGTGCTGGCGAAGCTGCCGCTGATCCTCGCGACGAGTCTGCTGATGCCCGCGCTGGCCGCGTTCTTCGCGCTGCGCAAGTACCTGAAGGTGTGACGCATGCCAGGAGGGCCGTGCGGTCAACCGGCCGTACGGCCCTCTTGCGTTGTCCTAGACTCACCGCCATGTCAGGTCGTGACCTGTTCTGCCAGCCCCGCCGCATCCGCCGCGGGGCCGCCCTGACATTGGTCTTCGCGAGCGTGCTCGTGGCCGGTGCGGCGACGGATTCCTTCCCCGGCCCCGACCGGAAACCCCCCGCGGACGCAGCCCGTTCGGCCGGTTCCGCGAGCCGCCACGACAACGGGGCGGCCGTGGCGAAGGCGGCCGCCGAGGCGATGGCCGACGGCAAGTCGCCCATGGAGGCCGCCGAACGCGCCGTCAGCCGCAGCGGGGACCGCTGGGGTGCCGTCTACTCCCAGGGCGAGTACGAGGAGTTCCAGGAGGCCCTGGACGGCCAGTACACCGGCGTCGGCCTGTGGGCGCGGCGCGAGCGCGACGGACGCATCGAGGTGACCCGGGTGCAGACCGGCTCACCCGCGGCCGCCGCCGGGATCCGCAAGGGCGACCGGCTGCTCAGCGTCGACGGGAAGAAGGTCGACGGGCTGCCCGTCACCGAGGTCGTCTCCTTACTGCGCGGCGACGCCGACGACGCGCCCGCCGGCACCGCGGTCACCCTCGGCCTCCAGCGCGGCGCGCGCGCGTGGACCGAGACGCTGCGCCGGGCCCGCCTGTCCACCGACTCGGTCACCGTCCACCGGCGCGCCGACGGCGTCACCGTCATCAGGATCGCCGCCTTCACCAGGGGCTCTGGCGAGACGGTCCGTACCGCCGTACGGAACGCCCCGGACGGCGCCGGGATCGTCCTCGACCTGCGCGGCAACTCCGGAGGCCTGGTCACCGAGGCCGTCACCGCCGCCTCCGCCTTCCTCGACGGCGGCCTGGTCGCCACCTACGACGTCGACGGCGAGCAGCGCGCCCTGCACGCCGGCCGCGGCGGCGACACCGCAAGACCCCTGGTCGCGCTCGTCGACGGCGGCACGATGAGCGCGGCCGAGCTGGTCACCGGCGCCCTCCAGGACCGCGGCCGCGCGGTCGTCGTGGGCTCCCGCACCTTCGGCAAGGGCTCGGTGCAGATGCCGAGCCGGCTGCCCGACGGCTCCGTCGCCGAGCTCACCGTCGGGCACTACCACACCCCCTCCGGCCACAGCGTCGACGGCCGGGGCATCACCCCCGACCTGGACGCCGGCCGGGACGCGATGCGGCGTGCGGAGACCGTCCTGAGCGGCCTCGGCGACCCCTCGTAGCCGATCGGCGACCCGATAATCGGCTTCCCCCGAACCCCCTCCGTAGTGCGAAAATGGTGGGCACTATGGCTAAGGAAAAAGGGCGCAAGCTGATCGCGCAGAACAAGAAGGCGCGGCACGACTACCACATCCTCGACACCTACGAGGCCGGCCTGGTGCTCATGGGGACCGAGGTGAAGTCGTTGCGCCAGGGGCGAGCCTCGCTGGTCGACGGGTTCGTCCAGCTCGACGGGCACGAGGCGTGGCTGCACAACGTGCACGTCCCCGAGTACAGCCAGGGCACCTGGACCAACCACAGCGCCCGCCGCAAGCGCAAGCTGCTGCTGCACCGGGAGGAGATCGACAAGCTGGAGTCCAAGTCCCAGGAGTCGGGGCACACGATCGTGCCCCTCGCGCTGTACTTCAAGGACGGCCGCGCCAAGGTCGAGATCGCGCTGGCGAAGGGCAAGAAGGAGTACGACAAGCGGCAGACGCTCCGCGAGAAGCAGGACCGGCGCGAGGCGGACCGCGCGATGGCCGCCGCCCGGCGGCGACAGCGGGCGTAGGCCTGGCGGCGGCAGCGAGCCCAGGCCCAGACCGCCGGCCAACCGGGAATGCCCCGGCGCCCGACGGTGTTGAACCCGATACCACGGCCGGGTGACCGTGGGGAATACGCTGGCATCGACGTGCGTTGGTCACGTACAATGTCACCCGCACCGCGTAGCCGGTGCGAGCCCCTCCTAGCGAGGGACGCGGATTGAAAAATAAACATGGGGATGATCGGTTTCGACAGCGGCTGTCGAAGCAGGGGAAGCGTGTCGAGGAAGCGGCCATGATCTCGTAAACCACAGGCCGAAAAAAAATAATCGCCAACATCAAGCGCGATTCCTCCCAGCAGGCCTTCGCCCTCGCTGCCTGATAAGCAGCTAGAGCGAGCCTCCTAACAAGGGAGTGTCAGCCCGGGGCTGTTCCCGACCCGGATCCTGGCATCAGCTAGGGAACTAAACCTCGATCCCGGTCACGGGGTGAAGAGGGAAACCAAACAGTGACTGGGCCCGTCGGAGACTTGTCCGCGTGATCTCCGGGGCCGAGAAAAGCGAAGCGGACTGCACACGGAGAAGCCCTGCTTCTGCACCGTTGGACGCGGGTTCGATTCCCGCCATCTCCACTTACCCCATGTGGGCAAGGCCCCGTCGCTTCCGAGCGGCGGGGCCTTTGTCGTGAGCGGCAACGGTTTCCTGATCGGAGCAAACCCCGCATGACCACAGAAGATCCGCGTTACATACTCGTGCGCGCCGGGAGCGACCTGTCCCCATTGTCTGAGCCGCGTGAGGACGGGACGTACGAGGTCATCGATACGTTCACCTGCACCGTTCCGCTGGACGACTCAAGGCTGGCTCTCCCGGAGAGTCTGGCGGACACACTGCGTTCGTGGTCGCTGTCCCGCCCGGCGGATGGGTTCCCGTCCCGCCCGGACCTGCGTAAGCACGTCAAACAGGGTCTGGAGGCTGCCAAGAGTTTGGCCAGGCATCTCGGGCCGTCATGGGCGGTGCGCTACTGGGACGAGCGCCACGAGACAGCGAAGTGGGTGTGCTGGGGGTGCGGCCGCCTGCACTGGGAACGCGACAGCCACGGCACACCACCGCACCCGGTCCATATCACTGTCGAAGGCGAACACAAACACGGTCCGCTGCGCTCCGACGGATTCGGGGACTTCTTCCCCGACGATCCCGCCGCTGCCCTGGCCTTGTCCGACGGCCTTGTCTCCGGCCTGTACGCGTGGGCAGACGGCATCGACACCACATTGGACCTGGACCTGGACCTGCGGGACCGGGAGGACGGCACATACGACGCCGAGTGGGAGCGGCTGTTCCGCGAAGGGACGGAGCTGGCGAAACGAGTCGCACACGAGCTCGGCCCTGCCCGGACAGTGACCTACAAAGGCCCGGCACATGGTGGTCTGGCTGCGCTGACGTCGGTCACCTGGCAAGGCGACCGGCAGTTGTAGACACCATGGCCGGTGGAGCGGGGAGAAGAAGCATGCACCTCCGCTCCATGTCATGTCCCACAGACGGGGTTCCTGTTGTGGTGCCGCACCCCATATCGGCGGGCTGAGGCCGCTCCTACAGTCCCTCCGCATGACACACACCAGAGCCGCAAGCCGCCTCACCGCCCTCGCGACCCTGCTGGTCGCCCTCCTCGCCGTCCTCCTCACTCCGGGCAGATCCGCAGCCGCCTCCCTCCAGGAGGTCACCCGGGTTCGGGTCCAACCCCGGTGCCCTGCGCATGTTCCGGTACGTCCCGGACGGACTGCCCGCCGGGCGACCCGTCGTCGTCGCGCTGCACGGGTGCACGCAGGACGCCGCCGGGTACGGCACCGGCAGCGGGTGGATCCAGCTCGCCAACCGCTGGGGCTTCTCCGTCGTGCTGCCCCAGCAGCAGTCCGCCAACAACCTGTCGAACTGCTTCGACTGGTTCCAGAGCGGCGACATCGAGCGCGGCCAGGGCGAGGCCGCCAGCATCGCGCAGATGGTCGACCGGCAGCTCGCCGACGTCTCCGGTGACCCCGCCCGCGTGTACGTCACCGGGCTGTCGGCGGGCGGCGGGATGACCGCCGTGATGATGGCGACGTACCCGGAGAAGTTCGCCGCGGGCGGGATCGCCGCCGGGCTGCCCTACGGGTGCGCGCAGGCCGCCGGGTCGCCGTACGTGTGTATGTACGTCGGCGCCACCCAGACCCCGAAGCAGTGGGGCGACCGGGTGCGGGCCGCCCGGCCCGGGTACGGCGGTCCCTGGCCCGCCCTCACCGTCTTCCAGGGCACGGCCGACTACACCGTCAAGCCCGTCAACATGACCGACCTGATGAAGCAGTGGACCGACGTGCACGGGGCCGATCAGGTCGCCGACGTCACTGACACGGTCGATGGGTATCCCCACCAGGTCTTCCGGGACGCGGCCGGGAACCCCGTCGTGGAGACGTACTCCATCACCGGAATGGGACACGGGCAGCCCGTCGACCCGGGGAGCGGGAGCGAGCAGTGCGGGACCGCCGGCTCCTACTTCCTCGACGTGAACATGTGCGCCGCGTACCGGCTCGGGCGGGCCTGGGGGCTCGGCTGAGCGGTCCCTGCCAGGGTCTACGGCGTGGGAGTCCGGAGCTCGAACCAGACCGGCTTGCCGATGCCGGCGGGGCGAGGTTCGGCGCCCCACTCCCGCGCCAGCGCGGCCACCAGGGTCAGGCCCCGGCCGGACTCGTCGTCGGGTGACGCCTGGCGGGGCATGGGCAGCGTGTCGTTCGCGTCTGTCACCGAGATGCGGAGGCGGTCGGCCTCCAGCACGCAGCAAGCCCGGATCTCGCGGCCGGGGGAGACCTTCGCGTGGCGGTAGGCGTTCGTCATCAGCTCGCTGATCAGAAGGACCGCCGTCTCCGTGACCTCGTCCGGGAGTTTCCAGGAGGTGGCCTGTTCGCGGAGGAGGGTGCGGGCCCGGCCCGCGCTGCGGGCGTGGCGGGGGAGGCGCCACTCGATGTCCTGAGGGAGCGCGGAGGGGGAAGGGCGGGAAGCGGGGCCTGCGGGCGGCGTCGGCATGCGAGCTTGGTTCCTTGCGTGTGATTCTCCGTCGTTTGCCGTGATCAGGCTGGTGGTCGCCGCCTAGCCTCGATGAGTAGCGGAACGGTACACAGCGTGCTTGTACACGGCTCGGCGGCGGGAGGCGGGTGGGTGCGCGTGGCTTCCGGGGAGTCCCAGCAGGCGCAGCAGAACTGGCGCTACTGCGGAGGGCAGATCAAGCTGTGGCGGGAGGAGGCGGGGGTCAGCCGCCAGGCCCTGGCCGACGAGGCTGGTTACGACTACGAGTACGTCAAGCGGGTCTGCCGGGCGAGCAGGGTCGGGCGTCGGGGGTCTGCTGCGCGAGCAGGGTCAGGCGTCGCGGGTCTGCTGCGCGAGCGAGATCAGCAGCGCCACCGCCGCGGCCGTCACCGGCACTCCGTAACCGGCCGTCGGCGACAGGCGCTCGACCACCCATCCGCCCGTCGCGCTGCCGCAGGCGATGCCGCCGAGCAGGCCGGTCACCGCGAGGGTCATGCCCTCGTTGAGGCGGCCCTCGGGGGCGCGCTGCTGGACCAGGGTCATGTTCGTGACCATGGTCGGGGCCGTCGCCGTGCCGGCCACGAGCAGCGCCGCGGACAGCACCGGCAGGGAGCCGGTCAGGGCGGCGGCCAGCAGCGGCAGGGTCAGCAGCGCCGTCATCGCGGCGACGCACCACGGCAGCCGCCGGTCGGCCCGGCCCGTAGGCCGCACCGCCCCGTACACCAGCCCGGCCAGGCAGGAACCGGCCGCCTGCAGACCGAGGGCCACACCCGCCGCCGACCGGTGTCCCTGTGCGTCCGCGAAGGCGACGGTGACGACCTCCAGTGCGCCGAACACCGCGCCCATGGCGAGGCACACGGCGAGTTGCGTCGGCATGCCGGGGGCCCGGAGGGGTGCCTTCGCGGGGCTGCGGCGCCGGGGCGGCGGCTCGGTCGAACGCTGGGCGGCGAACAGCAGCACGCCCGTGGGCAGCAGCACCGCACCGACCAGCGTGCCCGCCTCCGGGAAGAACGTCCCGCACAGGAAGGCGGCGAGGACCGGGCCCAGCATGTAGCACAGCTCGTCCGCGGCCTGCTCGAAGGAGTTAGCGGTGTGCAGCGCCTTCGCGTCGCCGTGCAGCAGATGGGCCCAGCGGGCGCGGGACATGCCGCCGGTGTTGGGGGTGGTCGCCGTCGCGGCGTAGGCGGCGAAGAGGGTCCAGTCGGGGGCGCCGTAGTGCACGCACAGCAGCAGCGCCAGGCTGCCAAGCACCGCGCAGGCCGCGGCGGGTACGGCGACCCGGGCCTGGCCGTACCGGTCCACCAGCCGTGCGATCCAGGGGGCGGTCACCGCGGTCGCCGCGAGCCCGGTGGCGGTGACGGCGCCGGCGAGCGCGTACGAGCCGCGCGCACCGGCGATCATGACGACCGCGCTGATGCCGAATATGCCCATGGGCAGGCGGGCGATCAGGTTCCCGGCGGTGAAGGCCCGGGCGCCGGGGAGGGTGAACAGGCGGCGGTACGGGCCGGGTGGGCGAGTGCGGCGACGCGGCCCGAAGTCGACGGCGACGAGGGTGTCGGCGGTGACGGTGAACAGGGGGGCTTTCCCGGGAGTCGGTTGCGGCATGGATCCACCGTCCTCCCGCATGGATCAAGGGGTCCAACACCTGGTGCGCGCCGATTCACGCACCTGTGGTGTGAGTGCACTGGCGCTGTAGGTTCACCGCATGCCCGCCCACCTGGACCCCCGTCTGCTGCGCGCCTTCGTCGCCGTCGCCGAGGAACTGCACTTCACCCGGGCCGCGGCCCGGGTGTACGTCGCCCAACAGGCGCTCAGCCGCGACGTACGGCGACTGGAGCGGGAGTTGGGCGTCGAGCTGTTCGTCCGGACGACCCGGCAGGTGACGCTGACCGCGGACGGCGAGCGGCTGCTGCCCCATGCGCGGCGGGCCCTGGAGGCCCAGGACGAGCTGCTGGCCGCCTTCGGGCAGGCCCGGCCGCTGCTGGTCGACCTGAACTCCCCGGGCCTGGAAACCGGACGCCGCGTGCTGCACCGGGCCCGGGAACTCGCCCCCGAGCACGAGCTCATGGCCCGCTTCGAGAGCGGGCTGACGGGCGCGGCGGCCGAGCTGCTCGCGGGCCGCCTGGACGTGTCGTTCGGCCGTTTCGCGGGCCTGGACCCGGCGCTGAGGGCCCGGCTGGACCACCAATTCGTGCGGTACGAGCCGATGGCGCTCGTGCTGCCGGAGGACCACCGCCTGGCGTCGCTGGAGGCGGTGCCGCTGGCCGTGCTGGCGGGCGAGACCGTGTACGCCGGTGCGGGAAACCCGCGCACGCCGGAGTGGACCGACCTCGCGCACCTCCTCTTCGAAGGGCGCGGCATCGAGGTCGCGCCACCGGCTCCACTGGCCGTGGGCGTGGAGGAGTTCGAGCGGCTCATGGCCAAGACGGGGCACCCGGTTCTCGCGGTGATCGGCTTTCCGGCCCTTCCGCGGACCGTGGTACGGCCGCTCGTCGACCCCGTCCCGCTGTCACCGGTGTCGCTGGTGTGGCGCAAAGGGCTGGCGCACCCCGCGTTCGACGCGGTTCGACGCGCTGTTGCGGAACTCGCCGCGGCGGAGGGCTGGTTGCGGCGACCCGAAAGGGGATGGATTCCAGCCGTCGATGAAACGGTCAATCCCGTTCACCATTGATATTTCGGAAACGGTCACCTCCCGCGGGCGCTACGTTCGTGGCGCCGAGCACGGTGTGACAAGGGGGGCGCTCGGGCCGGTGGGGGCCGTGCCCGGCGACGCGGGCTCGGAGTTGTCTGCGCACCCGGACGGCACTCACCGGCGGCCGCCTGCGCTGGCAGAAACTGCGGCGCACGGGTGTCGTCGAAGCCCCGGGCGGGCCGGTGCCTCGTCAGCGCACGCGCGGCAGCAGCAATGACCGGAGGCCGGTGGCATGACCCACGGACACCCGACCGGGACGGGCGCGAGCCCCGAGTCGCTGCCGTCGTACGGGATTCGGCAGCAGCGGAGTGCCGAAGCCGAACCGGCGCCCGCGCCCGCCGCCCGCACACCCGGCCGCGACCGCTACCTGGACCTGCTGCGCTCCCTCGCCCTGGTCCGCGTCGTGGTCTACCACCTCTTCGGCTGGGGCTGGCTGACGGTGCTGTTCCCGTCGATGGGCGTGATGTTCGCGCTGGCGGGCTTGCTGATGACGCGCTCGCTGAACCGCCCGGCGCCCAGTGTGATCAGGAGCCGGGTGAGGAGACTCCTGCCCCCTCTCTGGGCGTTCAGCGCGGTGGTCCTGGCGCTGATGTTCGCGGGCGGCTGGCATCCCGTGAAGGACCCCGACAACGGCGGCACCTGGGGCCTGGTCAGGCTGATCGACTACGTGATCCCGGTCGGCGCCCCGCCCTTCCCCTAGCACCTCGGCTCCCCGTCGGGCCTGCTGGAGGACACCTGGGCCCAGGAGGCGGCGGGCCCGCTGTGGTACCTGCGCGCCTACCTGTGGTTCGTGGTGGCCTCGCCGCTGCTGCTGCGGGCGTTCCGCCGGGCGCCGTGGGCGACGCTGCTCGCCCCGCTGGGCCTGACGGCGCTGCTGGGCACCGGCCTGGTGACGATCCCCGGCGAGACGGGCAACGCGGTGACGGACTTCGTGGTCTACGGCGGCTGCTGGGTCCTGGGCTTCGCCCACCACGAGGGGTTCCTGGCGAGGATCCCGCGCTATGCGGCCGTCTCCTGCTCGGTTCCGCTGATGGCCTTCGGCCTGTGGTGGGCGTCCGGCCACCCCGGCCCCGACGGCTGGGACCTCAACGACATCCCGCTCGCGCAGGCGACCTGGTCCTTCGGCTTCGTGGTGATCCTCCTCCAATACTCCCCGTCCTGGCAGGAACTACCGGGCCGCCTGCGCCGGTGGGACAAGCTGGTCACGCTCTCCAACAACCGCGCGGTCACGATCTACCACTGGCACAACATGCTGATCACCGCCACGGTCCCGCTCATCGACCAGGCCTACAACCTCCCGTTCCTGCAGAGCGACCGCGCGGCAGCCGCGCTGGATGCGACGTACCCGCTCTGGATGTTCGTCCTGGTGTGGCCACTGACCGGCCTGGCCGTCCTGGCGTTCGGCTGGATCGAGGACCTCGCGGCGAAGCGCAGCCCGAGGCTGTGGCCGAACAACAGAGCCGACAACGCATCGGCGGGAGGGAGTCACTTCGCTTCACCCCGCGGTGGGGGCCCGTAGTCGGCGCGCGGTCCGCTGAGCCGGTCGGCGATGAGCGCGAGCCGGCCGCTGGGCGCGTACGGCGCCGGCGGGTCGACCTCCATGCCCAACTCTGCGGCTGCCGGGGCGTAATCGGACTCGTCGAGGTCGAGCGCGAGCAGTTCGTGAAGCTCTCCGACGAGCCGGGCGACGAGCTGCGGGTCGGTCGAGTTCCGGTAGTCGTCGACGGCTGCAAGGATCTTACGCCCAAGCGAAAACACGGCTCCCGTTCCCTCACCGACGACCTTCCGCCCGCGTGAGAGCAACGTTCCCTTCCGGTCACCCACAGCCACAGGCCGGAAACGCGCCCTCCCTACCTTCGGGACTCATCACCGCTCGTTGCCTGCCCCAACGAGAACCGCCGAGCACCGGAGCACCGTGGAGGCGTCATGACAGCCCCTGGTACAGCCCCCGCACCGAGCAGGGGAGGCCGCTGGATCGAGCACTGGGATCCGGAGGACGAGGCCTTCTGGCAGGCGACCGGAGAGAAGGTCGCCCGGCGGAACCTGCTCTTCTCCGTCCTCTCCGAGCACATCGGGTTCTCGATCTGGACCCTGTGGTCCGTGCTGGTGCTCTTCATGGGGCCGGAGTACGGGCTGACGCCGGCCGACAAGTTCCTGCTGACGTCCATGGTCACCCTCGTCGGCGCGGTCGTACGGGTGCCCTATACCTTCGCCGTCGCCGTCTTCGGCGGGCGGAACTGGACGATCATCTCCGCGGGCCTGCTGCTCATCCCGACCATCGCCGCCTTCGTCGTGATGGAGCCGGGGACCTCCTTCTCCACCTTCCTGGGGATCGGGCTGCTCGCCGGTATCGGCGGCGGCAACTTCGCCTCCTCCATGACCAACATCAACGCCTTCTTCCCGCTCCGGAAGAAGGGGTGGGCCCTCGGCCTCAACGCCGGCGGCGGCAACATCGGTGTGCCCGTCATCCAGCTGGTCGCCCTCGCCATCATCGGCGGGAGCGGCGGGCCGCGCGTGCTGCTCGGGATCTACATCCCGCTCATCGTTGTCGCCGCGGTCCTCGCCGCCCTCTTCATGGACAACATCGCCTCCGTGAAGAACGACACCGGCGCCGCCGTGGACGCCGCGAAGGACGCCCACACCTGGATCATGTCCTTCCTCTACATCGGGACCTTCGGGTCGTTCATCGGGTACGGCTTCGCCTTCGGGCAGGTGCTGCAGAACCAGTTCGGCCGGACCCCGCTGCAGGCCGCGTACGTCACCTTCATCGGCCCGCTGCTCGGCTCCCTGATCCGGCCGGTGGGCGGCTGGCTCGCCGACCGGTACGGCGGTTCGAGGATCACCCTGTGGAACTTCGTCGCCATGGGCGCGGCCACCGCCGTCCTGCTCGCCGCCGGCATGCAGAAGTCGCTGGTTTTGTTCACGGTCGCGTTCGTCGTGCTGTTCGTGCTCAGCGGGCTCGGCAACGGGTCGACGTACAAGATGATCCCCGGCATCTTCCAGGCCAAGGCCGTGGCCAAGGGACTCCAGGGTGAGGAGGCCGCGGCGTACGGGCGTCGGCTCTCGGGTGCCTCCATGGGGCTCATCGGGGCCGTTGGCGCGCTCGGCGGCGTCGGCATCAACCTCGCCTTCCGGCAGTCCTTCCTCTCCTACGGCTCCGGCACCGGCGCGTTCGTCGCCTTCCTCGCCTTCTACGGCGCGGCCTTCGTGGTCACCTGGGCCGTATACCTTCGTCGTCCGGCCGGTCAGGTTCAGGCCAAGGCGTCCGCTTCGGAGACGAAGCCCCAGCTCAGCTACGCCGAGGTGTGACGTAACACCGGCGACACGAAGCCGAACCGAGCCTGTCACGCGCCGTTGACAGGCTCGATCGGCACGCCGGTACGGCATCCCACGCGGCCTGCGTGCGGGTACGACGACTCGAATGCGGGACGAGAGCCATGTACGACGAACAGCAGCGACCGGAACACGGGCCCCTGGCCGGGTTCACCGTGGGTGTGACGGCCGCGCGCCGGGCCGACGAGCTGGGCGCGCTGCTCCAGCGCCGCGGTGCTTCCGTCGTGCACGCGCCCGCCCTGCGCATCGTGCCGCTCGCCGACGACGGCGAACTCCTCGCCGCCACCAAGGAGATCATCGACGTGGCGCCCGACGTCGTGGTGGCCACCACCGCGATCGGGTTCCGGGGGTGGGTCGAGGCGGCGGACGGGTGGGGGCTCGGCGAGGCGCTGCTCGCCCGGCTGCGCGAGGTCGAGCTGCTGGCGCGGGGGCCCAAGGTCAAGGGCGCGATACGCGCCGCCGGGCTGACCGAGGAGTGGTCGCCGTCGTCGGAGTCCATGGCCGAGGTGCTCGACCGGCTGCTGGACGAGGGTGTCGACGGGCGCCGTGTGGCCGTACAGCTGCACGGTGAACCGCTGCCCGGGTTCGTGGAGGCGCTGCGGGCCGGGGGAGCGGAGGTCGTTCCCGTCCCCGTCTACCGGTGGATGCCTCCGGAGGACATCAGCCCCCTCGACCGGCTGCTCGACGCCGCCGTCTCCCACGGTCTGGACGCGCTCACCTTCACCAGCGCGCCCGCCGCCGCGTCCCTGCTGTCCCGGGCCGAGGAGCGCGGGCTGCTGCCGGAGCTGTTGTCCGCCCTCCACCATGACGTGCTGCCCGCCTGTGTCGGGCCGGTCACCGCGCTGCCGCTCCAGGCCTGCGGGGTCGACACGGTCCAGCCCGAACGCTTCCGGCTCGGCCCCCTCGTGCAGCTGCTGTGCCAGGAACTGCCGGGCCGCGCACGGGCGTTGCCCGTCGCGGGGCACCGGGTGGAGATCCGCGGGCACGCGGTGCTGGTGGACGGTGAGCTCAAGCCCGTACCGCCCGCCGGGATGGCACTGCTGCGGGCGCTGTCGCGGCGGCCCGGGTGGGTGGTGGCGCGGGCCGAGCTGCTGCGGGCGTTGCCGGGCGCCGGCCAGGACGAGCACGCGGTGGAGACGGCGATGGCCCGGCTGCGTACGGCGTTGGGTGCGCCGAAGCTGATCCAGACGGTGGTCAAGCGGGGGTACCGGCTGGCGCTGGACCCGGCGGCGGACGCGAAGTACGCGGACGCGTAGCCGCAGCTACGCGGGCAGCGAGACCCGACGGCTCCTGCCGTACAGCACCAGCGCCCTGGCCAGGCAGGCCAGTGCCAGCGTGGACAGCACAGCCCGTACGACGTTCCACGTCACCCACGCGTTCTCGAAGTGCTCCCGTGCCGTGGCCGGGTCGCCGGCCTTGGCGAGGTCGTTGTTGAGCGGGATGTTGACGGCGACGGTGACGAGGAAGGCCAGGGCGTATGCCCCCAGCGCTGTCCACACCCACCACCTGAGCCCTTGTGCCGCGCGCAGATGCCACGCCGACACCGCCGTGAGCAGAAGCGCGCCGAGGAAGCCGAGGAAGAACACCGGGTTCTGGATCACGTCGTTGATGTTCCGCATGACCTCGACGTAGACGCGGTCGTCGCTGCGGGCCAGCGCCGGCATCACCGCGCAGGCGAAGATGTAGAAGACCCCGGCGATCAGGCCCATCGCGACCGTGGCCGCTCCCAGTACTCCTCCGGCGGTGCCGCGCCGCCCCGTGTCGTTGTCTGCCATGCCTCCAGTCAAGGGATCCGGTGAGGCCACGGACATGGTCCGGACGCGCAGCCCCATACGCGGTCGTCCAGGAGCGGGCGGTACGAGGGGTTCCGGCCGCGGAAGCGGGCAGGCACTGTGGGAGGGAACGGTTCCCAGCCCCTGACGAGCACCTCACCGACCCCTGCTGACGGGGTGACCCTAGGTGGTGACAGGCACATGGCACTGGGTACGGCCACGGACCCGTACGAGCTGCGGTTCGACGCCGGGCGGATCTGCCTGGATCTCCTCTCCACCACCCACCCCGAGGAACGGCTGGACTCGGTCGAGCCGTTGCGCGCCTGGATCACCGGCTCCGGCCTGGTCCCGGCGGGCACACCGCTGACGCACGCCGACGCCTCCTGGCTCGTCGCCTTCCGTGAACTGCGCGGCCACGTCGGCCAGTTGGTGCACGACTACGTCGGCCAGTCGGTGCACGACCCCGTCGGCCAGTCGGTGCACGACCCCGTCGGCCAGTCGGTGCGCGGCTGCGTCGCTCCGGACGCCCGGCCGTACGATCTCGCGCCCGCCCGCGTCGCTCCGGACGCCCGGCCGTACGATCTCGCGCCCGCCCGCGTCGCTCCGGACGCCCGGCCGTACGATCTCGCGTCCGCCCGCGTCGCTCCGGACGCCCGGCCGTACGATCTCGCGCCCGCCCGCGTCGCTCCGGACGCCCGGCCGTACGATCTCGCGTCCGCCCGCGTCGC
>NZ_JBEXHW010000018.1:84001-122237 GCF_040608235.1 Streptomyces sp. NPDC005202
CGTCGCTCCGGACGCCCGGCCGTACGATCTCGCGCTCGCCCGCGTCAACGACCTCGCCCGCACCGCGCCACCGGCGCCCAGGGCGGTGCGGGGCGAAGACGGCACCCTCGTAAGCGAGTTGGCCGGCCCGCCCGAGTGCGCCGCGCTGCTCGCGGCCGTCGCGCGGGACACCGTGGAGCTGCTCACCGACCCCGTCGCCCGGGCGAGCCTGCGCCAGTGCGAGGGCGACAACTGCCCGATCGTTTACCTGGATACGTCCCGGGGACGCAGGAGGCGCTGGTGCTCCAGTGAGGTCTGCGGGAACCGTGAACGGGTGGCCCGGCACCGCCGTCGCGCGGCCCTCGCCCGCGCCTAGGCACCCCCTGGGTGTCCCCTTTGGGGCTTCCGTGAAACGATCACCGAAGTGATTTCCGCTACCCCCCGTTTGACTCCGCCGCCGCGCGGGCAGCCACGGCGCTCTTGCCGATGTGTCGGAAATGTAAAGATCGCACAGGGGGAATGTTCACCCATGTCCCCCTCGTCACGTCACCGCGAAGAAAACTGTCGTCTCGGTTTGAACACGACGCGGCCCGCATACGTACCCGTGCACGAGCGACCGACTGGGGGAACCCCCGGACATCGGAGGTGGGCGTGCGCAAGGATGCGGCCGTGGCCAATGAACGTGGATCGAGGGCCCGACATCGCATGTCCCAGCCCTCGGAACCTGACGAGGAGCTGATGCGTGCCCTGTATCGAGAGCACGCCGGACCCCTGCTCGCGTATGTCCTGCGGCTGGTTGCCGGTGACCGGCAGCGCGCCGAGGACGTCGTGCAGGAGACGCTCATCCGTGCCTGGAAGAACGCCGGTCAGCTCAATCGAGCGACCGGATCGGTACGCCCCTGGCTGGTGACGGTCGCGCGCCGCATCGTCATCGACGGCCACCGCAGCCGGCAGGCCCGGCCGCAGGAGGTCGATCCGTCGCCGCTGGAGGTCATCCCCGCGGAGGACGAGATCGACAAGGCGCTGTGGCTGATGACGCTGTCGGACGCGCTCGACGACCTGACCCCTGCCCACCGGGAGGTCCTGGTCGAGACGTACTTCAAGGGGCGTACCGTCAATGAGGCGGCCGAGGCGCTGGGCATCCCGAGTGGCACGGTCCGCTCACGGGTGTTCTATGCCCTGCGGTCGATGAAGCTGGCACTGGAGGAGCGGGGGGTGACGGCGTGATGAGCATGTACGGGGGGTTCGGAACGGGTGGTTCGGGTATGTCTGGGTCCATGCAGGGATCACCGGCCCCGAACGAGCACGAGACCGTCGGCGCCTACGCCCTCGGGATTCTCGACGACGCCGAGGCAACCGCTTTCGAGGCCCACCTCGCCACCTGCGAGTGGTGCGCCCAGCAGCTCGACGAACTCGCCGGGATGGAGCCGATGCTGGCCGCGCTCGCGGACCTGCCGGGCTCCGGCACGCCCTCGATCGGGGAGTCCCTGTCGGCCAAGCCCAGCCCGCGCCTGGTGGAGAAGCTCGTCGACGAGGTCGCCGAGCGCCGCGCCCAGAAGCGCCGGCGCGGCTTCTACCTGGTCGCGGCCGCGGCCGCGCTGATCATCGGCGGTCCGCTGACCGTGCTCGCGGTGAACGGCGGCTCGGACAGCGGCGGCACCAACATGGCCAACGGCCCCGCCCAGGCCGCGTTCCAGACCATGACCGACAAGAAGACGGCCACGGACCCGACGACGCACGTCACCGCGACCGTGGCGATGGAGAAGCGGGACTGGGGCACCCACGCGGTCCTGCAGCTCAAGAACGTCGTCGGCCCGAAGAAGTGCTCGCTCATCGCCGTCGGCAAGAACGGCGAGCGCGAGACGGTGACCTCCTGGTCGGTCCCGAACTGGGGCTACGGCATCCCGAACGCCAAGACGGAAGAGGCCAAGAACCCGCTCTACGTCCACGGCGGCGCCGCCTTCGCCCCCAACCAGATCGACCACTTCGAGGTCATGACCTTCGACGGCAAGCGACTCGTGGAGGTCAACGCGTAGGGCCTGCCCGGGCCTGCCCGGCGGATCCGGCCGGAGGAAGGACACGGTTCCTGGTCGGCCCCGCGTCTCCGGCAGGATCCGCCGGGCAGGCCCCTACGCTTCCGCCGACGGGTCCCCTTCGCGTACGGTTGACGGCTGCCCAGCACGTCAGAAGGGGGCCCGGTGGCCGCTCAGGCTCAACAGGAATCCGCGGTCGACTCGGTTCACGACGCAGGACACGACTCCGTACGGGACCGAGAGATCAGCGTGGAACAGGAACACCTGGACCGGGTGTACCGGCGCCTCGAGGAGAAGATCCACGAGGCCGAGTTCCTCATGCGCGACGCGGCCAAGCGCGGCCAGGTCGGCACGCCCGGCGCGCTGGCCGAGCGCGACGCGCAGGTCTTCAGGGCGGGCCTCCACCTCAACCGCCTGAACAACGAGTTCGAGGACTTCCTCTTCGGCCGCATCGACCTGCTGCCCGGCAAGGACGGCAAGAAGGGCCCGGACGGCGCATACACCGCCGTCGAGCCGGCCGAGGGCGCGGTGCGCCCCGACAACACGGCCGACATCGCCGAGACCCTGCACATCGGCCGCATCGGCGTCCTCGACCAGGACTACGCCCCGCTGGTCATCGACTGGCGGGCGCCCGCCGCGGCCCCCTTCTACCGCTCGACCCCCGTCGACCCCGGCCGCGTCGTGCGCCGCCGCGTCATCCGCTCCAAGGGACGCAGGGTGCTCGGCGTCGAGGACGACCTGATGCGCCCCGAGCTGAAGGCCTTCCTGGACGGCCACGAGCTGCCCGTCATCGGCGACGGCGCCCTGATGGCCGCGCTCGGCCGGGCCCGCAGCCACACCATGCGGGACATCGTGGCGTCCATCCAGGCCGAGCAGGACCTGGTGATCCGCGCCCCCGCCGCCTCGGTGACGTACGTCGAGGGCGGCCCCGGCACCGGCAAGACGGCGGTCGCCCTGCACCGGGCGGCGTACCTGCTCTACCAGGACCGGCGCCGGTACGCGGGCGGCATTCTGATCGTCTCGCCGACCCCGCTGCTGGTGGCGTACACCGAGGGCGTGCTGCCCTCCCTCGGCGAGGAGGGCCAGGTCGCCATCCGCGCGATCGGCTCGCTGGTCGAGGGTGCCGAGGCCACGCTGTACGACTCCCCGTCGGTGGCCCGCGCCAAGGGTTCCTCCCGCATGCTCAGGGTGCTGCGGAAGGCCGCGCGCGGAGCCCTGGAGCTGAACGACTCGCCGACCCGGCTGCGGTTGGTCGCCTTCGGCCGCCGCCTGGAGCTTCAGGCCGAGGAGCTGGACCGCATCCGCCGCACCGCCCTCGGCGGCACGGCGCCGGTGAACCTGCTGCGCCCCCGCGCCCGCAAGCTGCTGCTCGACGCCCTGTGGGAGAAGTCGGGTGCGGCCGCCCGCAGCACCGACCCGGAGCTGGCCGCCGAGCTGCGCTCCTCCTTCGACGAGGACGTCAGCACTGAGGACGACTTCCTCGCGTTCCTCGACGCCTGGTGGCCCGAGCTGACCCCGCAGGCGGTGCTGAAGGCGATGGCCGACGAGAAGCGGCTCGGCCGCTGGGGCCGCCGGATCCTCAACCCCGGCGAGGTGCGCAGGGTCGCCCGCTCCCTGAAGCGGGACGGGTACTCCGTGCACGACATCGCGATGCTCGACGAGCTCCAGGCGATCCTCGGCACCCCGGCCCGCCCGCGGAAGAGGCGCGAGATGGATCCGCTGGACCAGCTCACCGGGCTCGAGGAGCTCATGCCCGTGCGCGAGGAGTCGCAGCGCGAGCGGGCCGAGCGGCTCGCGCAGGAGCGCATCGAGTACGCGCACGTCATCGTGGACGAGGCGCAGGACCTCACGCCCATGCAGTGGCGCATGGTCGGCCGCCGCGGCCGGCACGCCACGTGGACGATCGTCGGCGACCCGGCCCAGTCGTCCTGGTCCGACCCCGACGAGGCGGTCGTGGCCCGCGACGAGGCCCTGGGCACCCGCCCGCGCCGCCGCTTCCAGCTCACGGTGAACTACCGCAACCCGGCCGAGATCGCCGAGCTGGCCTCGAAGGTGCTCGCCCTCGCCATGCCGGGCTCGCAGGCGCCGTCGGCCGTGCGCTCCACCGGCGTGCAGCCGCGCTTCACCGTCGTGGGGGACTCGCTGGAGAAGACCGTGCGGCAGGAGGCCGGACGGCTGCTGGACCGGGTCGACGGCACGGTCGGCGTGGTCGTCGCCATGAACCGCCGCGAGGAGGCTCGGCGCTGGCTCGCCGGGCTCGGCGACCGGGTGGTGGCGCTCGGCAGCCTGGAGGCGAAGGGTCTGGAGTACGACGCGACGGTCGTCGTCTCGCCGGCGGAGATCGCGGACGAGTCGCCGGCCGGCCTGCGGGTGCTGTACGTGGCCCTGACCCGGGCCACGCAGCAGCTGACGGTGGTCTCCGGCGAGCGGGACGAGCCGGACGCGGACGGGCTGCCGGATCTGCTCAGGGACTGACCGGGCGACGGAGAAACGAACTCTCGGTACGGAATGGCCCTACGGAATCCGTTTGTTAGCCTTGGTGTGGCACCGGCCCGATCCAAGCCCCCGGGCCCAACCTTTGTCGCTTCGAGCGACCACTTGCCGCGAGGCGAGCATGGCGGGTCGGTGTCGCTGAACGCCGAAGAGGCCCACGTCACGATGTGACGTGGGCCTCTTTCGTTGCCTGATCGATTCTCGTATGGTGGAAGTCGTTTTCCGAAACGGTCTCCTACTCGTGAACAAAACGTCCGCAATTCAGGGCGACTACCGCGTACTCAGGGGTAGGTGCGACGATCGGACGGCACAACTTCGCGACACGGTGAAAGTAGAGGAAGTCGGCCATGGCAACGGCGCCCAGCGTCTCCTACTCGATGACCATCCGGCTGGAGGTGCCCGCGAGCGGAACGGCCGTCTCGCAGCTCACCACCGCCGTGGAGTCCTCCGGAGGCTCGGTGACCGGCCTCGACGTCACCGCGTCCGGCCACGAGAAGCTGCGCATTGACGTCACCATCGCCGCCACCTCGACCACGCACGCCGAGGAGATCGTCGAGAAGCTGCGCGGCATCGAGGGCGTGACGCTGGGCAAGGTCTCGGACCGTACGTTCCTCATGCACCTCGGCGGCAAGATCGAGATGGCGTCCAAGCACCCCATCCGCAACCGTGACGACCTGTCCATGGTCTACACGCCGGGTGTGGCGCGCGTCTGCATGGCGATCGCCGAGAACCCCGAGGACGCCCGCCGCCTGACCATCAAACGCAACTCCGTTGCGGTCGTGACGGACGGCTCCGCGGTGCTGGGCCTCGGCAACATCGGCCCCAAGGCCGCCCTCCCCGTGATGGAGGGCAAGGCGGCCCTCTTCAAGCGCTTCGCCGGCATCGACGCCTGGCCGATCTGCCTCGACACCCAGGACACCGACGCGATCGTCGAGATCGTCAAGGCGATCGCCCCCGGGTTCGCCGGCATCAACCTCGAGGACATCTCCGCCCCGCGCTGCTTCGAGATCGAGGCGCGCCTGCGCGAGGCCCTCGACATCCCGGTCTTCCACGACGACCAGCACGGCACCGCAATCGTCGTGCTCGCGGCCCTCACGAACGCACTCCGCGTCGTGGGCAAGTCGGTGGAGAACGTGCGCGTGGTGATGTCCGGCGCCGGCGCGGCCGGTACGGCCATCCTCAAGCTGCTGCTCGCCGCCGGTGTGAAGAACGCCGTCGTCGCCGACATCCACGGCGTCGTGCACGCCGACCGCGAGGACCTCGTCGACGCCGCCCCGGAGTCGGCGCTGCGCTGGATCGCCGACAACACCAACCCCGAGGGCCTGACGGGCACGCTGAAGGAGGCCGTGCGGGACGCGGACGTCTTCATCGGCGTCTCGGCGCCCAACGTGCTCGACGGCGACGACGTGGCCGCCATGGCCGACGACGCGATCGTGTTCGCGCTCGCGAACCCCGACCCCGAGGTCGACCCGGCAATCGCCCGCCAGACGGCGGCAGTTGTGGCCACCGGCCGCTCCGACTTCCCGAACCAGATCAACAACGTGCTGGTCTTCCCGGGCGTCTTCCGCGGCCTGCTGGACGCGCAGTCCCGTACCGTCAATACGGAGATGATGCTGGCGGCGGCGAAGGCGCTGGCGGACGTGGTGACCGAGGACGAGCTGAACCCGAACTACATCGTCCCGAGCGTCTTCAACGACAAGGTCGCGGGCGCGGTGGCCGGTGCGGTGCGGGAGGCGGCGAAGGCCTTCGGGGCGGCGGCACCGTCGGTTTCCTAGGCACCTGTGAGCATCGCCACGGCCTGCCACCGGCGCGTCGCGGAACCCGGGATCTTGGGTCGCCCTCTATGGTGACGGCCACGTTCAGGCCCTCTTTTCGTGTGACTCCCAAGGGTGTTCTCACGACTTCTACGGGTGCCGGATTGGCTTTCCCGCCGCAGGTAGGGGCAGGATGCGTCCCTGGGCGCGAGGGTCTGACGACGGACCCGGGTCCGGGGACTCACCGAGGACCCTGGCAGCATCGGCTTCGATCTCACGCCTCAACGGCAAGAAGAACACGGGAGTAACAACATGAACCGCAGTGAGCTGGTGGCCGCGCTGGCCGAACGCGCCGAGGTGACCCGCAAGGACGCCGACGCCGTGCTGGCCGCGTTCGCCGACGTCGTCGGCGATGTCGTCTCCAAGGGGGACGAGAAGGTCACCATCCCCGGCTTCCTCACCTTCGAGCGCACCCACCGTGCCGCTCGCACCGCCCGCAACCCGCAGACCGGCGAGCCGATCCAGATCCCGGCCGGCTACAGCGTGAAGGTCTCCGTGGGCAGCAAGCTCAAGGAAGCCGCCAAGGGCAAGTGACCTTGCCGTTCGTACGCCACGGGACGGCGTACGGGGCCCTGTAGGGCGCAACAACGCCAATGGGGCGGCCCCCCTTCGTCGGGGGCCGCCCCATCGTCGTACGTATGAAACCGCTGCCGCTGCCCGAGCGCCCTGCCCCGGCCGGCGTCAGCCCAGAGCCTTGCCCGGCAGCTCCACCATCGCACCCAGCTCCACGAGCTTCTCCATGAAGTTCTCGTAGCCGCGGTTGATGAGGTCGATGCCGTGGACGCGGGACGTGCCCTGGGCGGCCAGGGCGGCGATCAGGTACGAGAAGCCGCCGCGCAGGTCCGGGATGACCAGGTCGGCGCCCTGGAGCTTCGTGGGGCCCGACACGACCGCGGAGTGCAGGAAGTTGCGCTGGCCGAAGCGGCAGTGGGAGCCGCCGAGGCACTCGCGGTAGAGCTGGATGTGGGCGCCCATCTGGTTCAGCGCGGAGGTGAAGCCCAGACGGGACTCGTAGACCGTCTCGTGGATGATCGACAGGCCGGTCGCCTGCGTCAGCGCGACGACCAGCGGCTGCTGCCAGTCGGTCTGGAAGCCGGGGTGCACGTCCGTCTCCAGCGCGATGGACTTCAACTGCCCGCCGGGGTGCCAGAAGCGGATGCCCTCGTCGTCGATCTCGAAGGCGCCGCCCACCTTCCGGTAGGTGTTGAGGAACGTCATCATCGACCGCTGCTGCGCGCCGCGTACGTAGATGTGGCCCTCGGTCGCCAGCGCCGCCGACGCCCAGGACGCGGCCTCCAGGCGGTCCGGAACGGCCCGGTGGGTGTAGCCGCCGAGCTTGTCCACACCGGTGATGCGGATCGTGCGGTCGGTGTCCATCGCGATGATCGCGCCCATCTTCTGCAGGACGCAGATCAGGTCCTCGATCTCCGGCTCGACGGCCGCGTTGGACAACTCGGTGACGCCCTCGGCGAGCACGGCCGTCAGCAGCACCTGCTCGGTCGCGCCGACGGACGGGTACGGCAGCCGGATCTTCGTACCGCGCAGCCCCTTGGGCGCCTCCAGGTACTGCCCGTCGGCCCGCTTCTCGATGACCGCGCCGAACTGCCGCAGCACGTCGAAGTGGAAGTCGATGGGCCGGCCGCCGATGTCGCAGCCGCCGAGGCCCGGGATGAACGCGTGCCCGAGGCGGTGCAGCAGCGGACCGCAGAACAGGATCGGGATGCGCGACGAGCCCGCGTGGGCATCGATGTCAGCGACGTTCGCGCTTTCCACATGCGTCGGGTCGAGCACCAGCTCGCCCGGCTCCTCACCCGGACGGACCGTCACCCCGTGCAGTTGCAGCAGACCGCGTACGACACGCACGTCACGGATGTCCGGAACATTGCGCAGTCGACTTGGCTCACTGCCCAGCAGGGCGGCGACCATGGCCTTGGGTACGAGGTTCTTCGCACCGCGGACACGGATCTCGCCCTCCAGCGGGGTTCCGCCGTGGACAAGCAGGACATCGTCGTTGACGGTCATGTATCTCGCGTTCCGATGAGTCGGGCAGGGGCCGGCCGATCACTTTGGGCAGGGGCCGGAGAGACAGAGTAATCGTCGCGTGCCCCCCTTCCGTAAGCCCGAGGACGGCCCAGCCACGTCATAGGTGTGTCACAACACGAACCGTTCCATGCCGGGCACATGGGGTCACCGCAGCCCTTGTAAGCCCGGACGCACCGGTGCGCCACGCCCGCCCGTCTCCCGCCACCACCCCCGAACGAGGCCCTGCCAGGCCACACCTCCGATCGTGGCCGCGTTCACTCCCGTACGCCGATTGGCTCCCCACACCGAGGGAAGATGCGGGATCATGTCTGGCATGACCGAGGTGTCCTCGCTCACAGGACGGCTGCTCGTGGCTACCCCCGCCCTGGCGGACCCGAACTTCGACCGTGCGGTGGTGCTCCTTCTCGACCACGACGAGGAGGGCTCGCTCGGTGTCGTCCTCAACCGTCCCACCCCGGTGTACGTGGGCGACATCCTGGAGGGCTGGGCGGACCTCGCCGGCGAGCCCGGTGTGGTCTTCCAGGGCGGCCCGGTGTCGCTGGACTCCGCACTCGGGGTCGCCGTCATTCCCGGCGGCGCGTCCGGCGAACGCGCCCCGCTGGGCTGGCGCCGGGTGCACGGCGCGATCGGTCTCGTCGACCTGGAGGCACCGCCGGAGCTGCTGGCCGCCGCTCTGGGGTCCTTGAGGATCTTCGCCGGATACTCTGGCTGGGGCCCCGGCCAGCTGGAGGACGAGCTGGTGGAAGGGGCCTGGTACGTCGTCGAGTCGGAACCCGGCGACGTCTCCTCCCCGGCCCCCGAGAGACTCTGGCGCGAGGTGCTGCGCCGCCAGCGCAGCGAGCTGGCGATGGTCGCCACATATCCGGACGACCCTTCGCTCAACTGATGCGTGTGAGCTTCAGTACCCTTGGCGTTATGAGCACTCTCGAGCCCGAGCGCGGGACTGGTACGGGAACCCTCGTAGAGCCGGCGCCGCAGGTGTCCCACGGCGACGGCGACCACGAGCGCTTCGCCCACTACGTCCAGAAGGACAAGATCATGGCGAGCGCACTCGACGGCACGCCCGTCGTGGCGCTGTGCGGCAAGGTCTGGGTGCCCGGCCGCGACCCGAAGAAGTACCCCGTGTGCCCCTTGTGCAAGGAGATCTACGAGTCCATGGGCAGTGGCGGCGAGGGCGACGACAAGAAGTAACCGGTCCGCCCCGAAGTAACCGGTCAGCCCTTCGTCCAAGATCTGTCGGGCTCCAAGATCTGCCAGGCTCTGCAAGGCCCCCGGAGCGCCTTTTGGGCGCGCCGGGGGCTTTTGCCGTGCCGTGGGGCGGAGACCTCTTGCGGGCATGTTCATGCAGTCCATAGCCTCCGGAGTGTTGTGCAGAACAAAACTGTCATTGTGCATGCTGCAACGCGAGCCTGCCTCGGAAAAAACGCCTCGCTGGGCGGAGCGGTAAAGGACTGACGTGATGAGCGCAATTCCGTACGACCTGTTCCGGGGATTCCACGTGGAGCTGATCCCGGCCCCGCGCCGGCTGGAGCCGTCGATCGGCGGGGGCCAGGGGTACTTCATCGACGCGGAGACCGAGATCGAGGCCATGCCTGGAACCGAGCGGGTCGCGCAGTGGCTGCGCACGACCGTCGGCGCGGCGACCGGATATCCGCTGCCGCCGCACACGGAAAACTGGAACCGCATTCTGCTGCGGATCATCCCCACGCTGGCCGCAGAACTTGGCAGCCCCGAGGCGTACCGCGTCTGCGCCGACGGCTATGTGCTCGCCATCGACGGGGCGAGCGAGACGGGCCTGTTCTGGGGCGCCCAGACCTTCCGTCAACTGCTCGGCCCGGACGCTTTCCGCCGGGCGCCGGTCGCCGTCAAGGAGGAGTGGGAGTTCCCCGCCGTCACCATCCACGACAGCCCCCGCTTCCGTTGGCGCGGTCTCATGCTCGACGTGGCCCGGCACTTCATGCCCAAGGACGGTGTCCTGCGCTACCTGGATCTGATGGCCGCGCACAAACTCAACGTCTTCCACTTCCACCTGACGGACGACCAGGGCTGGCGCGTCGAAATCAAGCGGTACCCGAAGCTGACGGAGGTCGGCTCCTGGCGGGCGCGCACGAAATTCGGCCATCGGGCGTCACCGCTGTGGGAGGAAAAGCCGCACGGGGGCTACTACACCCAGGACGACATCCGGGAGATCGTCGCCTACGCCGCCGAGCGGCATATCACCGTGGTCCCCGAAATCGACGTACCCGGCCACTCGCAGGCCGCCATCGCCGCGTATCCGGAACTCGGCAACACCGACGTCATCGACACCACCGCCCTGACCGTCTCGGACAATTGGGGGATCTCTCCGAACGTACTCGCCCCCACTGACAACACCCTGCGCTTCTACGAGGGCGTTTTCGAGGAACTGCTCGACCTGTTCCCCTCGGAGTTCGTTCACGTCGGGGGTGACGAATGCCTCAAGGACCAGTGGCGTCTCTCGCCCACCGCGCAGGCGCGCATTAAGGAACTCGGTCTCGCCGACGAGGACGAACTGCAGGCGTGGTTCATCGGCCACTTCGACCGGTGGCTCGCCGCGCGCGGGCGCCGGCTCATCGGCTGGGACGAGATCCTGGAAGGCGGCCTGGCGGCAGGGGCGGCCGTGTCCTCCTGGCGCGGGTACGCGGGCGGGATCGCCGCCGCGCGGGCCGGCCACGACGTCGTCATGTGCCCCGAGCAGCATGTGTACTTGGACCACCGCCAGGCGCCCGGTGAGGACGAACCCGTGCCGATCGGCTACGTGCGCACCCTCGAGGACGTCTACCGCTTCGAACCGGTTCCGCCGGAGCTCAGTGAGGAGCAGGCCCGCCATGTGCTGGGCACCCAGGCCAACGTGTGGACCGAGGTGATGGAGGACTCCGCGCGCGTGGACTACCAGACCTTCCCCCGGCTCGCCGCCTTCGCCGAGGTGGCCTGGAGCTCCCTGCCCGCCCCCGCCGAGCGGGACTTCGCCGACTTCGAGCGGCGGATGGCAGCCCACTACCGGCGACTTGACGCCCTGGGCGTCGCCTACCGCCCGCCGTCCGGGCCGCGTCCGTGGCAGCGGCGGCCCGGCGTCCTCGGCCGCCCGGTCGAGGGCCCGCCGCCCGCCCGATAGCGCCCCGAACAGACACTGGAAAAAACCCGCAAGTGTCACCGAAGAGTGGAAAATTCGCCCGCAGTGGTGATGCCGTACGAAAACGGACCATCTCCTCGATGAGGTGGGCGAACGCCTCCTAGCGGACCCCCGCGTTCGGGTCCTGCGAAGATGTGCCAGAGTTGCCACGTCCGCCCTGTCAGCACGTACCGTACGGCAGCACAGGCGGGACCAGTGGGGCAGCGGGAAGGGGCAGCCGGTTTGACCACGCACGCACCGCAGGCGGCGCAGGCCGTCACGCTGCCCACGACGCTGGACGAGGCCGTGGCGGCGCTCAGCGCCATGCCCACCGCGGTCCCCGTGGCGGGCGGCACCGACCTCATGGCCGCCGTCAACTCCGGGCAGCTCAGGCCCGCCGCGCTGGTCGGCCTCGGCCGGATCAGCGAGATCCGCGGCTGGCAGTACCAGGACGGCCACGCGCTGCTCGGCGCGGGCCTCACCCACGCCCGCATGGGCCGCCCGGACTTCGCCGCCCTGATCCCGGCGCTCGCCGCCGCCGCGCGTGCCGCGGGCCCGCCGCACATCCGCAACGCGGGCACCCTGGGCGGCAACATCGCCTCGGCCGCCCCCACCGGGGACGCGCTGCCGGTGCTGGCCGCCCTGGAGGCGACGCTGATCATCGCGGGCCCGGGCGGCGCCCGCCGGGAGATCCCGGTGTCGCACCTGCTGGCCGGCGTGGAGATGCTCCGCGCGGGCGAGCTCATCGGCTACGTGCGCGTGCCGCTGCTGCACGCGCCGCAGGTCTTCCTGAAGGCGACCGGCCGGACCGGCCCGGGCCGCGCGGTCGCGTCCGTGGCGCTGGTCCTCGACCCCGCCCGGCGCGGCGTGCGGTGCGCCGTCGGCGCCATAGCACCGCTGCCGCTCCGGCCCCTGGACGCCGAGCACTGGGTCGGCCGGCTCATCGACTGGGACAACGACCGCGCGATCGTCCCGGAGGCGCTGAACGCCTTCGGGGAGTACGTCGCCGCGGCCTGCATCCCCGACCCGGCCCCGGCCGAGGACGGCACCGTTCAACAGCTTCCACCCGCCGTACTGCACCTGCGGCGCACCGTCGCCGCGCTGGCCCGACGAGCACTGGGGAGGGCGCTGTCGTGACCGACGACCAGCACGGAGAGGGCGCGCCCGCGAGCGGCGGCCGCTGGGACCCGCTGCCGCAGGGCGACTACGACGACGGCGCCACCGCCTTCGTGAAGCTCCCCGAGGGCGGCATCGACGCCCTCCTGGCGGCCGACAGTCCGCTCGCCGCGCCCGGTCACGGCTACGTGCCGCCGCAGATAACGGTGGCGCCCGCCCCGCCCGCGGCGACCGACCCGGCGGCCACCGGAACCTGGGCCGTGCCGGCCGCGCCCGCCGAGGGCGCCCAGTGGCCCGACCCGAACGCCGTGCCCCAGGACACGGGCCCGGACGACTGGTTCACGTACCACCCCGGGGTCACCCAGCAGTGGCACTTCGAGGATGCCCAGGCGGCCCAGACCCCGCCTGTCGCCGGGCACGACGTGACCGGGCAGTGGTCGATCCCCGTCGCCGACGGTGACCTTCCGGACGAATCGGGCGAGTTCACCACGTCGTCCCTGATCCAGCAGTGGGGCGGCACGCCCCCGGCCACGCTTCCCGGCGGCGCGCCCGCACCCTGGGCGACGGAGGCGGCGGGGCAGCCGTGGGGGCAGCAGCAGCCCGCGGCCCGGCCGGCCGAGCAGCCGGCGGGGGGCGCGCAGGGGGGTGAGCCGGCCGGGGGCCCGTACGCGGCCGAGCAGCCGGCCTCGCCGACGCATGCGGCCGAACAACAGCACACGGGCGGCGGCGCGCACGCTGCCGAGGCTCCGACGGGAGCCGCGCGCGTGGACGAGCAGCGGGCGGGAACGCCGTACGCGGCCGAGCAGCGGGCGGGGACGGCGTACGCGGCCGAGCAGCCCGCGGGGCCCGATCCGTCTTCGGGCCACCCGCACGCCCGGCCCCGCGTGCACCCCGCCGACCCGTCCCCGGCGCACGCGTCCGCGCAGCCGGCGGCGCACACGCCCGAGCAGCCCGCACCGGAGGCCTCCCCGACCGCTCAGCCGTACCCCGACTCCACGGCCGCCCCCGGAGCGGGCACCCCGGCGGGACCGGGCTCTCGAGCGGCGGCCGGACAGCGCACCGAGGCCGCGCACGGACAGGGCCCGCAGGCCCCGACGGGACAGGGCCCGCAGGCCCCGACGGGACAGGGCCCGCAGGCCCCGACGGGACAGGGCCCGCAGGCCCCGACGGGACAGGGCGCCCAGCCCTCCGCCGGACACGGCGCCGAACCTCCGGCCGAGCCCGCCGCCGAGACCTCACAGCCCGTTCACGGGACCGGTGAGGCCGCCGAGGACACCCGAGGGGCCGCCACGGCCGCTGAGGGCTCCGCTGAGCCTCCCGCGCAGCACGCCCCGGCCAAGGACGCCCGCTCCGAGTCCCGGGCCGCCGAAGAGCCCGTGAACGCCTCCGACTCGGCGACCACCGACGTGAACTCCGGCACCCCGCACGAGAACTCCGCGCCCCCCAACGACACGTCCCCGCACGACGAGCACCCCCTTGCCTCGTACGTGCTGCGCGTCAACGGCGTCGACCGGCCCGTCAGCGATGCGTGGATCGGCGAGTCGCTGCTGTACGTCCTGCGCGAGCGGCTCGGTCTCGCCGGCGCCAAGGACGGCTGCTCGCAGGGCGAGTGCGGCGCGTGCAACGTCCAGGTCGACGGACGGCTCGTCGCCTCCTGCCTGGTGCCCGCGGTCACCGCCGCCGGCAGCGAGGTCCGTACGGTCGAGGGCCTGGCCGTCGACGGACAGCCCTCGGACGTGCAGCGGGCGCTCGCCCGGTGCGGCGCGGTGCAGTGCGGCTTCTGCGTGCCCGGCATGGCGATGACGGTGCACGACCTGCTGGAGGGCAACCCGGCGCCCACCGAGCTGGAGACCCGCCAGGCCCTGTGTGGCAACCTCTGCCGCTGCTCCGGCTACCGGGGCGTGGTGGAGGCCGTCCAGGAGGTCGTCGCCGAACGCGAGGCGCAGGCCGCGGCCGACGTGCCCGAGACGGACGCCGACGAGCCACGCATCCCCCACCAGGCGGGCCCGGGAGCCGGTGGGATCCATCCCTCGGCGTTCGAGTCCCTGGGACCGCATGACCCCTACGGCCAGGACGGAGGCCAGGCGTGAGCAACGAAGCCGCGACCGCTGCCGCCACGGAGGCCGCGCCCGCCCCCGAGCCGCTGCCGCACGGCCTCGGCTCCTCGCTGCCGGCCGCCGACGCCCGCGCCAAGACGGAGGGCACCTTCCCGTACGCGGCCGACCTGTGGGCCGAGGGCCTGCTGTGGGCGGCCGTGCTGCGCTCGCCGCACCCGCACGCGCGCATTGTGTCCATCGACACCTCCCACGCGCGCGAGATGCGCGGCGTCCGGGCCGTCATCACGCACGAGGACGTGCCCGGCAGCCCGCTGTACGGCCGCGGCAAGGCCGACCGCCCGGTGTTCGCCTCCGACGTCGTACGCCACCACGGCGAGCCCATCGCGGCCGTCGCCGCCGACCATCCGGACACCGCGCGGATGGCCGCGGCCGCCGTCATCGTCGAGTACGAGGTACTCGACCCGGTGACCGACCCCGAGCAGGCCTTCGAGGCCGAACCGCTGCACCCCGACGGCAACCTGATCCGGCACATCCCGCTGCGCCACGGCGACCCGGAGGCGTCCGGCGAGGTCGTCGTCGAGGGCCTGTACCGCATCGGCCGCCAGGACCCGGCCCCCATCGGCGCCGAGGCCGGCCTCGCGGTGCCGCGCCCCGACGGCGGCGTGGAGCTGTACCTGGCGTCGACGGACCCGCACACCGACCGCGACACGCTCGCTGCCTGCTACGGCCTGGAGCCCGAGCGCGTGAAGATCGTCGTCACCGGCGTGCCCGGCGCCACCGCCGACCGCGAGGACCAGGGCTTCCAGCTCCCGCTCGGCCTGCTGGCGCTCAAGACCGGCTGCCCGGTGAAGCTGACCGCCACGCGCGAGGAGTCCTTCCTGGGCCACGCGCACCGGCATCCGACGCTGCTCCGGTACCGCCACCACGCGGATGCCGAGGGCAAGTTGGTGAAGGTCGAGGCCCAGATCCTGCTCGACGCGGGCGCCTACGCCGACACCTCCTCCGACGCGCTCGCCGCCGCCGTGGCCTTCGCCTGCGGTCCGTACGTCGTCCCGAACGCCTTCATCGAGGGCTGGGCCGTGCGCACCAACAATCCGCCCTCCGGCCATGTGCGCGGCGAGGGCGCCATGCAGGTGTGCGCCGCCTACGAGGCGCAGATGGACAAGCTGGCCAAGAAGCTCGGCCTGGACCCGGCGGAGCTGCGCCTGCGCAATGTCATGGCCACCGGCGACGTCCTGCCGACGGGCCAGACGGTGACGTGCCCCGCGCCGGTCGCCGAACTGCTGCAGGCCGTACGGGACTACCCGCTGCCCCCGCTGCCCAAGGACACCCCCGAGGAGGAGTGGCTGCTGCCCGGCGGCCCCGAGGGCGCGGGCGAGCCGGGCGCCGTACGACGCGGTGTGGGCTACGGCCTGGGCATGGTGCACATGCTCGGCGCGGAGGGCGCGGACGAGGTCTCCACGGCGACCGTGAAGGTCCAGGACGGCGTGGCGACGGTGCTGTGCGCGGCCGTGGAGACCGGGCAGGGCTTCGCGACGCTGGCCCGGCAGATCGTCCAGGAGACGCTCGGTATAGACGAGGTGCGCGTGGCGCCGGTCGACACCGACCAGCCGCCGGCGGGCGCGGGCTGCCGCGGCCGCCACACCTGGGTGTCGGGCGGTGCGGTGGAGCGTGCGGCGAAGATGGTCCGCACGCAGCTGCTGCAGCCGTTGGCGCACAAGTTCGGCATGTCCACCGAGCTGCTCCAGATCACCGACGGCAAGATCACGTCGTACGACGGAGTCCTGTCCACGACCGTGACGGAGGCGATGGACGGCAAGGAACTGTGGGCCACCGCCCAGTGCCGCCCGCACCCGACGGAACCGCTGAACGAGTCCGGCCAGGGCGACGCCTTCGTGGGCCTCGCGTTCTGCGCGGTCCGCGCGGTGGTGGACGTCGACATCGAGCTGGGCTCGGTCCGGGTGGTGGAGCTGGCCCTCGCCCAGGACGTCGGCCGGGTGCTCAACCCGGCGCAGCTGGCCGCGCGGATCGAGGGGAGCGTCACCCAGGGCCTGGGCATCGCCCTCACGGAGAACCTGCGCACCCCGCGCGGATCGATCCGCCACCCCGACCTCACGGGATACGCATTGCCCACGGCCCTGGACGCGCCCGACATCCGCATCGTGAAGCTGGTCGAGGAGCGGGACGTCGTCGCCCCCTTCGGCGCCAAGGCCGTCAGCGCGGTCCCGGTGGTGACTTCCCCCGCGGCGATCGCCTCCGCCGTACGGGCCGCGACCGGCCGCCCGGTCAACCGCCTCCCGATCCGCCCCCAGGCCGCGGTGGTGACCACCCAGTGAGCGAGAAGGACACGCCTCCCGAGGAACCGCGCTACGAACCTCCGCCCGGCATCGGCAAGCTGCTGGGCTGGATCCTGCTCTTCGTCGTGGCCGCGATCGTCGTGGTGCTGGGCGGCGTGTACTTCACGTGAGGCAATGCCGGGGTCGTCCTGATCACCGGCGTGACGGCCTCCGCCAAGTCGACGGCTCCGGGGCCTCCGAGGCTTTCCGGGGGTGTCCGGGGCGTTGTCAGTGGCGCGGCGTAGTGTTCGGGGCAGTGGGGACGACGGCTTCCGCCCGAGGGGGGACGCCTGGACGTGTCCTGCCCGGGACTGTGAATTCATGCGGGGGAGCAATGAGCACGACCGACGCCGGCACCGCGGCGATCACCCTGACCGAGGCCGACCTCGCTCCGTACGTCACGCACGGGCCGACGCGCCGCCGACTGACCGGCCCCGGCCTGTCGGCCGACGGCGGCCTGCTGACGTTCGCGGCGCTGCGCCGTGACGGCCTGCGGACGGTCGCGGACTCCACGGGCGACCCGGACCGCCTGGTGGAGGAGCTGCGCGACCAACTGGTGATAGGCGGACTCCTCGGCCCCGACGGCCTGGAGGCGGAGTCGCTCCTGCTCGACGGCGACACCGGCGAGATCTCCACGACGCACTTCTTCCACGACCGCCCCGACCTGATGGACGCCCGCCCCTTCGCACCGTCCCTGGAGACGCTGGTCCGGTTCGCGGCGGTGACGGAGGAACTGGCGGGCCTGCGCGGCCAGTTCGCGTCCTACGCCGGCCGCTTCGGGCAGAAGGCGGTCGCGGAGGCGTCACGCCAGCTGCTGGCGGTGTTCGAGGACGGTACGGACGGCGAGGTGCCTGCGTTCTGGAAGGCGGCGGCCCTGATCCGCCCGCTGGCGCTGATCGCCGGTCCGGGCACGGAGTCGGGGCTGACCCTGGACCTGCCCGCCCGCCTGCTGGACCAGGAGTTCGGCCAGGGCCACGTCGCGCGCTTCGAGGACGTCGACTTCCCCGCGACGCTCACGCACGAGCCGACGCGCCGCTTCCTGCGCGAGACGGGCCTGCCCGAGGACGGCTTCATGTTCCAGCTCGACACCGACGTGCCGCTGCCGACCCTCGCCGAGTACTACGCCGACGAGCGCGCCGACGAGTTCCCGCCCGACCAACTCCCCGAGCACGCCGACCGCTTGATACGCCTCGGCTACCTCATCGAGGACAACAGCCTGGTGGTCGACGGCGCGACCGGCGCGGTCCTCAACTTCAGCGAGCCCGATGCGACCCTCTTCCCGCTGAACACGGACGTCTCCACCCTCGCCTTCACCCTCTGGCTGCTCCACCGCGAGAGGACGATCGACGCCGAACTGGACACGCGGCTCACGGCAGAGGCGTACGACCAGGTCGCGACGACGATGATCCAGGTCCTGTCGACGGTCGACCCGACGGGCAGCACGTCCGACGCCGAATGGCACTACTGGACGGAGACGTTCCAGGACGAGGCGGGCGGCGTGCTCTGAAGCGGCTGCACACCCCGGCTCGACGCTTCAGGTCCTGTGCCGGGACCGTTGGTGGGGTTTTCGTGGTGACAGGCGCCCGCTCGCGCCCAACGGTGCCACCCCGTACGGGTGTTGACGGGGGACGAGGGTGCGGGCCCGGGTGCGGACCAACGTCGCCCGGGAGGGCGGCCAGGTCTGCGCCGTACAGGGCGGGAAGGTCATCATCCACCGGACCCCGCTGCCACGAACGGAGCCGCCCCCGCCGGGGAGCGACCGGTGACCGCCGACCCCGTGGACGTCCACCCGACCGTGCACGTGGAGAGCGGCTACGGGTACGGAACGGTCGGCGCCATCCTGCATGTCCGGCCGGACCACGGGCCGGTGTACCTGCTGGTCGAGCACCGGCCCTCACCCTCGGCCCGGGCCAAGTGGCTGCCGGAGCAGCCGAGCCGGTTGCTCGACGCCCGGTACGCGCCGCCCTGTCGGCCACGGCCGAGGACCTGGACATCCACGTGGTCCTGGGTGAGAGCGGCCTGGAAGTACGCGGCCTGGAAGTACGGGGCGTATGAGGCACCGATGAGTGGTCGCGATTCCAGAGGCCGTGGCGGGATTCGAACCCGCGTTCCCCGCTTTGCAGGCGAGTCCCTAAACCACTCGGGCACACGGCCGTGTCGGGGCGAAGGGTTCTTCGCCGTTCCGAACTCGGTGATTCGACCGTAGGGCCGGGCCGAGGAGGGGCTCAAGGGAAAGGCGGTGGCCGCAACGGGACTGCCATACGCCGTTCATGAAAGGGGTGCCACGGCGAGGGTCGTACGACCAAGGTCCCGGTGCGGGGCCTCCTTCCGACAGGGGTCAAATTCGCTGGTGGACCTTACGCTGGCGACCATGACCACCCTGGAACCGCGCGACACCGGCGTCGCGGACGTCTCCGGCGGATCCGAGACCCGCGACATGTCGACCAATACCGTGCTGAGTCGGCCCTTTCGGTCGCTGAGTATCGGGATCGTCTCCGTCGTCCTGCTGATCGCCTTCGAGGCGACCGCCGTCGGTACGGCGATGCCGGTCGCGGCGCGGGAGCTGGACGGGGTGTCGCTGTACGCGTTCGCGTTCTCGGGGTACTTCACGACGAGCCTGTTCGGGATGGTGCTCGCCGGGCAGTGGTCGGACCGGCGGGGGCCGCTGGGGGCGCTGACCGCGGGGATCGGCGCGTTCGCGGCGGGGCTGCTGCTGGCCGGCACGGCGAGCGCGATGTGGGTGTTCATCGTGGGGCGGGCCGTGCAGGGATTCGGCGGCGGGCTGGTGATCGTCGCCCTGTACGTCGTCGTCGGCCGCGCCTACCCGGAGCGGCTGCGGCCGTCGATCATGGCGGCGTTCGCGGCGAGCTGGGTCGTCCCGTCCGTCGTCGGCCCGCTCGCCTCGGGTGCGGTGACCGAGCACCTCGGCTGGCGCTGGGTGTTCATCGGGATTCCGGTGCTCGTGGTCTTCCCGCTGGCGCTCGCCCTGCCGCAGATACGGCGGCGGGCGTCGGGCCCGGTGGGGGAGCAGGGCGCACGGGCGGAGCAGGCCTCCTTCGACCGCCGCCGGATCCGGCTCGCCCTCGGTATCTCGCTCGGCGCCGGGCTGCTGCAGTACGCGGCGCAGGACCTGCGGTGGGTCTCCCTGCTCCCCGGCGCGGCGGGGGCCGCGCTGCTGGTGCCGGCCGTGCGGGGACTGCTGCCGCGCGGAACGTACCGGGCGGCGCGCGGGCTGCCGTCGGTGGTGCTGCTGCGCGGGGTCGCCGCGGGCTCCTTCGTCGCCGCCGAGTCCTTCGTCCCACTGATGCTCGTCACCCAGCGGGGGCTCTCCCCGACGCTGGCCGGGTTCTCGCTCGCGGCGGGCGGGGCCACCTGGGCGCTGGGCTCGTGGGTGCAGTCGCGGCCGCGCGTGGCGCCGTACCGGGAACGGCTGATGACCCTCGGCATGGTGCTGGTGGCCGCGGCCGTCGCCACCGCGCCCAGCGTGCTGATCCACGCCGTCCCCGTCTGGACGGTCGCCGTCGCCTGGGGCTTCGGCTGCTTCGGCATGGGCCTGGTGATCGCCTCCACCAGCGTGCTCCTGCTGCACCTGTCCGCCCCGGAGGAGGCCGGCGCCAACTCCGCGGCCCTCCAGATCTCCGACGCTCTCGCCAACGTGCTCCTCCTCGCCGCAGGCGGCGCCGCCTTCGCGGCCCTGGGCGGCGGCACGGTGACCCACGCGGCCACGGCGTCCTCCGGCTCCGGTGCTCATCCGGCCGCCTTCGCCGCGGTGTTCCTGCCGATGGCCGGGGTGGCGCTGGTGGGCGCCTGGGTGACGACGCGGCTGCGGGAGCGGTGACCTGGCCCCCACCGCTGCCGGTGATCTGTGACCCGTGTCGCACCTGGGCAGGGTGCGGCGGCGTTGCCCCGAGTGGCGGGCGAGCACACCGGTAGGGTGGCCCGGTTGTCATACGTAGCCGAGCCCCGACCCCGATCCACGGAGACCGTGACTACCACCGCCAGCTCCAGTTCGTCGCACTCCCACCACCTGTCGCCCGCCTTCCCCGGCCGCGCGCCCTGGGGCACCGCCAGCAAGCTGCGTGCCTGGCAGCAGGCCGCGATGGACAAGTACGTCCAGGAGCAGCCGCGTGACTTCCTGGCGGTCGCCACCCCCGGCGCCGGAAAGACCACCTTCGCGCTGACGCTCGCCTCCTGGCTGCTGCACCATCACGTCGTGCAGCAGGTGACGGTGGTCGCGCCGACCGAGCACCTGAAGAAGCAGTGGGCGGAGGCGGCCGCGCGGATAGGGATCAGGCTGGATCCCGAGTACAGCGCGGGCCCGCTCGGCAAGGAGTACGACGGGGTCGCCGTGACGTACGCGGGCGTCGGCGTCCGTCCGATGCTGCACCGCAACCGCGTCGAGCAGCGCAAGACCCTCGTCATCCTCGACGAGATCCACCACGCCGGCGATAGCAAGTCGTGGGGCGAGGCGTGCCTGGAGGCCTTCGAACCGGCCACCCGTCGCCTCGCGCTCACCGGTACGCCGTTCCGCTCCGACACCAACCCCATCCCCTTCGTCACGTACGAGGAAGGCCCGGACGGCATCCGGCGGTCCGCCGCCGACTACACCTACGGCTACGGCTCCGCGCTCGCCGACGGCGTCGTGCGCCCCGTCATCTTCCTCTCCTACAGCGGCAACATGCGCTGGCGGACGAAGGCCGGTGACGAGGTCGCGGCCAAGCTCGGCGAGCCCATGACCAAAGACGCGGTCAGCCAGGCCTGGCGCACCGCCCTCGACCCGCGCGGCGACTGGATGCCCGCCGTGCTGCGCGCCGCCGACCAGCGGCTGACCGAGGTCCGCAAGGCCATCCCGGACGCGGGCGCCCTCGTCATCGCCTCCGACCAGGACTCGGCACGCGCCTACGCCAAGCTGATCCGCGAGATCACGGGCAGTAGGGCGACGCTCGTGCTGTCGGACGACGCCGGCGCGTCGAAGAAGATCGACGAGTTCAGCAACAGCGACGACCGCTGGATGGTCGCGGTCCGGATGGTGTCCGAGGGCGTGGACGTCCCGCGACTCGCGGTCGGCGTGTACGCCACCACCATCTCGACCCCGCTCTTCTTCGCCCAGGCCGTCGGCCGTTTCGTACGATCCCGGCGGCGCGGTGAGACCGCCTCCGTCTTCCTGCCGACCATCCCCGACCTGCTGACCTTCGCCAACGAGATGGAGGTCGAGCGCGACCACGCCCTCGACAAGCCGAAGAAGGAGGGCGAGGAGGACCCGTACGCCGAGTCCGAGAAGGAGATGGAGGAGGCGAACCGGGAGCAGGACGAGGACACCGGCGAGCAGGACATGCTGCCCTTCGAGGCGCTGGAGTCCGACGCCGTCTTCGACCGGGTCCTCTACGACGGGGCCGAGTTCGGCATGCAGGCCCACCCGGGCAGCGAGGAGGAGCAGGACTACCTCGGCATCCCCGGCCTGCTGGAGCCCGAGCAGGTGCAACTGCTGCTGCAGAAGCGGCAGGCACGGCAGATCGCGCACAGCCGCAAGAAGCCGGACGCCGAGGCCGACCTGCTCGAACTGCCCGCCGACCGGCGGCCGGTGGTGACCCACAAGGAGCTGATGGAGCTGCGCCGGCAGCTCAACACCATGGTCGGCGCCTACGTCCACCAGAGCGGCAAGCCGCACGGGGTCATCCACAACGAGCTGCGCCGCGTGTGCGGTGGCCCGCCCAGCGCCGAGGCGACGGCCGGGCAACTGCGGCAGCGGATCGCCAAGGTGCAGGAGTGGGCGACCCGGATGCGGTGACGCCGGGCGCCGGGTGAGGGTCCGGCGCCACAGCGGGGCGTACGTATCGGGACGAACGCCAGCAGTCCGTACGGGCCGGTGACCGGATTCTGGACGGAGACTTCCGCTCAGCGAACCGGCTTCGCTACTGTCCCGCTACGCACACGCCCCGTGGCAGCGCCGCCGCGGAGCGCAGCCGTGAAGCGACTGAGTCCGGGACGACCCGGACCGCCGGCCGATCGGCGGCCTCTGACGCGCGTCACTGACGGGACTCGGTGACGCACCCGCCGCGAAGAGGACCGCCGACTTCACCACTTAAGGAGTGGGCGTCGTGACCGCGGAGACCTCCCAGACGCTCGACCGGGGCCTGAAGGTCCTCAAGCTATTGGCCGACACGGACCACGGACTGACCGTCACCGAGCTGTCCCAGAAACTGGGCGTGAACCGGACCGTCGTATACCGGTTGCTCGCCACGCTGGAACAGCACGCGCTCGTACGCCGTGATCTGGGCGGGCGTGCCCGGGTCGGGCTCGGGGTGCTGCGGCTGGGCCGCCAGGTGCATCCGCTGGTGCGGGAGGCGGCGCTGCCGGCGCTGCGGTCGCTGGCCGAGGACATAGGGGCGACGGCCCATCTGACGCTGGTGGACGGGGCGGAGGCGCTGGCCGTCGCCGTGGTCGAGCCGACGTGGACGGACTACCACGTGGCCTACCGGGCCGGGTTCCGGCATCCCCTGGACCGCGGCGCCGCGGGCAAGGCGATCCTCGCGGCCCGCCGGCAGCCGACGGCGGAGCCCGGGTACACCCTCACGCACGGGGAGTTGGAGGCCGGAGCCAGCGGGGCGGCGGCGCCGCTGCTCGGCGTGACGGGCGTGGAGGGCAGCGTCGGCGTCGTGATGCTGGCGGACTCCGTCCCGGAGCGGGTGGGCCCGAGGGTCGTGGACGCGGCACGGGAGGTCGCGGAGGCGTTGCGCTGAGCCGGGCTGAGCCGGGTTGCGCCGGGCTGAGCCGGGCTGATGAGCCGGGTTGCGCCGGGCTGAGTCGGGCTGAGCCGGGCTGAATCGGCGCCCGGCGACTGCGTTTCCAATCGGCCCGCGGCACTGGCCGATCCGCCGAACCCGCACTCCCTCCTCCTGCCGATCCCCCACCCCGACCGGCACCTGGCCGGAAGTCGCCGTCGCGTTAGATTGATCCCGTGCTCTCTCGCCTCACGCGCCCCCAGGCCGTCGCCGTCTGTGCCCTCCCCGTCGTGGCCCTGCTCGCCACGGCGGCGTTCGCGCCGCTGCCGTTCTCGGTGGCGCAGCCCGGGATGACGGCGAACGTGCTCGGTGAGAACAAGGGCACCCAGGTGATCACGGTCTCCGGTGCGCCGACCCGCAGAACGAGCGGGCAGCTGCGGATGACGACCATCGAGGCGACCGGCCCGGACGCGCACGTCTCGCTCGGCGACGTGGTCGACGGCTGGTTCGCCACAGACCGGGCGGTCCTGCCGCGTGACGCGGTCTACCCGAGCGGCGACAACGTCAAGGAGATCGAGCGGCACAACGCCGAGCAGATGAAGCAGTCCCAGGACGCGGCGACCCAGGCGGCTTTGAAATACCTGGGCGTCAACGACAAGAACGTCAAGGTCACGCTCAAGCTCGCCGACGTCGGCGGCCCCAGCGCGGGCCTGCTGTTCACCCTCGGCATCATCGACAAGCTCGGCGGCGACGGCAGCGGCGGTGACCTCACGGGCGGCCGTACGGTCGCCGGTACGGGAACGATCAGCGCTGACGGCAGGGTCGGCGCCGTCGGCGGTGTGGCCCTCAAGACGCAGGCGGCCCGGCGGGACGGGGCCACCGTCTTCCTGGTGCCGAAGGCCGAGTGTGCCGACGCCAGGTCGGAGCTCCCGAAGGGGCTGCGGCTGGTCCCGGTGACCTCGCTGAAGGGCGCGGTGAGTGCGCTGGTGGCATTGGAGAAGGGGAAGAGCCCGGTCCCGAGCTGTTAGTGGGCAGCGGCCACCGCTTTCGGGGTGGCGGCCAGGCGCAGGCCCACTTCCACGAGGGTCCAGCCGAGGCGGACGCGCAGGTCGCGCGGGCGGCGGGCGGCGGCGGCGAGCCGGTGGGCGTCGGCCTCCGCACGGAGCTCGGCGGCGCGGGCGTGGTGCAGGGCGAGGTGCGTCTCGGGATGCATGGGGAGTGGCCTCTCTGCCGTCAGTCCGTGTTCATCGGGAAGGTGTGCGTGTGGACGCGCACACGCTCGGCGCCGGGGGCGTCCGCCGTTCCGGGCAGGTCGCGGTAGCTCTCGACGAGGGCGTGCATCTTCTCGATGAGTTCGCGGGCGAGTTCGGGCGTGAGTCGTAGGGTCATGTCGCTCAGGTCCGAGGCGTGGGCCCATTCCTCGGACCAGGTGTGCCGGTTGCCGAGCCAGGTGGACAGCTCCTGAGTGTGCTTCGTCGCCACCTCGTGCATGAGCATGTCTACGGCACCGCGCACGGTGGGGTCGGCGTCCGCGAGCAGGTCCTCGTCGAACATCAGGCCGTCGTGGGCGGCCTTCCACCACCGCTCCCGCCCCTTGCCGTGCTCGGGGGCGTCCTTAACGAAGCCGTACGTCGCCAGCTGCCGCAGGTGGTAGCTGGTGGCGCCGCTCGACTCGCCGAGCTTTTCCGCGAGTTGGGACGCCGTGGCGGGACCGCCGAAGCGCAGCGCGTCCAGCAGCCGCACGCGCAGCGGGTGGGCGAGCCCACGCAGTGAACGGGCGTCGAGGTGATGGATCTTGCGTTCCTGGGGCTGGGGCTGGGGCTGGGGCTCGGACATGCGTACAAAGATAGCGTTGCAAAGACTCCTTTGCAATGATTCCTTTGTAATCGTGCCCGGCGCTTATCCCCTTTCCCGGTCCTCCGCCGCCTGCTCCACCAGCGGGATGATCCGCAGCGGAACGGGGTTCTCCATCACGATCGCCGTGGAGGCCCGGACGATGCCGTCGAAACCGACGACCCGGTCGATCACGCGCTGAAGGTCGGCATTCGAGCGGGCCACCAGCCGGCAGAGCATGTCGCCGGTGCCGGTGGTGGTGTGCAACTCCAGCGCCTCCGGCACGGTCGCCAGATGCGCCCGTACGTCCGCCCCCTGTCCCTGCCGAATCTGCAGCGTCGCGAACGCCGTGACCGGGTAGCCGAGCGCCGCAGGATCCACCTCCGGGCCGAATCCGCGGATGACTCCGTTCGACTGAAGCCGGTCCAGACGGGCCTGCACGGTGCCGCGCGCCACCCCCAGCCGCCGCGACATCTCCAGCACGCCGATACGCGGCTCGCGCGCCAGCAGCACGATGATGCGGCCGTCCAGATGATCGATCGCCACGGCAGTCTCCCGGAGTGGTCATCCTGTACAGAAAGCCCGTCGAATCGGGTCATTCACTGGTCGGATTGCCCAGTGAATACGCAAACTATTGCGCACCTTGCGGGGCGGGGTGACGCTTCGGCCATGACGCAGACCACACGCCACACTCCCGACACGACCGCCCGGCAGGCCGACCCCTTCCCGGTCAAGGGAATGGACGCGGTCGTCTTCGCCGTGGGTAACGCCAAGCAGGCGGCGCACTACTACTCCACCGCCTTCGGCATGCAGCTGGTGGCCTACTCCGGACCGGAGAACGGCAGCCGCGAGACCGCGAGCTACGTGCTCGAGAACGGCTCCGCCCGCTTCGTGTTCACCTCGGTGATCAAGCCCGCCACCACCTGGGGCCACTTCCTCGCCCAGCACGTGGCCGAGCACGGCGACGGCGTCATCGACCTCGCCATCGAGGTCCCGGATGCGCGCGCCGCGTACGCGTACGCGATCGAGCACGGCGCCCGCTCGGTCGCCGAGCCGTACGAGCTGAAGGACGGGCACGGCACGGTCGTCCTCGCCGCGATCGCCACCTACGGCGAGACCCGCCACACCCTCGTCGACCGCTCCGGCTACGACGGCCCGTACCTGCCCGGCTACACCGCCGCCTCCCCGATCGTCGAGCCGCCCGCCCGGCGCACCTTCCAGGCCATCGACCACTGCGTCGGCAACGTCGAACTCGGCCGCATGAACGAGTGGGTGGAGTTCTACAACAAGGTCATGGGCTTCACGAACATGAAGGAGTTCGTGGGCGACGACATCGCGACCGAGTACAGCGCGCTGATGTCGAAGGTCGTGGCCGACGGCACGCTCAAGGTCAAGTTCCCGATCAACGAGCCCGCCCTCGGCAAGAAGAAGTCGCAGATCGACGAGTACCTGGAGTTCTACGGCGGCGCCGGCGTCCAGCACATCGCGCTCAACACCAACGACATCGTGCAGACGGTCCGTACGATGCGCGCGGCCGGGGTGGAGTTCCTGGACACGCCCGACACGTACTACGACACCCTCGGCAAGTGGGTCGGCGACACCCGCGTGCCCATCGAGACCCTGCGCGAACTGAAGATCCTCGCCGACCGCGACGAGGACGGCTACCTGCTGCAGATCTTCACCAAGCCGGTCCAGGACCGCCCGACCGTCTTCTTCGAACTCATCGAACGGCACGGCTCGATGGGCTTCGGCAAGGGCAACTTCAAGGCCCTGTTCGAGGCGATCGAGCGGGAGCAGGAGCGGCGCGGAAATCTGTGAGGCCGAGGACGCCGAAGCGGACGTAGGCTGACGCCCATGGCCAGGATCAACGACGTGGGCGGCACGGTCGGCTTCGGCGCCATCGACACCGGCGACGACCCCGCGCCCTTCCACGCGGACTGGGAGGCGCGGGTCGTCGGGCTGTTCAACGCCCTGCGCGCACAGGGGATCTTCAACACCAACGAGTTCCGGGACGCGATCGAGTCGATGCCGCCCGCCGAGTACCTGACGACCTCGTACTACGAGCGCTGGTTCACGGCCATCTGCGCCCTGCTGGAGCGCAAGGGCGTGATCAGGCCGGGGGAGCTGACCGAGCCGGGTGAGCTGACCGAGCCGGGTGAGTCCGATGCCTGACCGCTTCCCGCCGGGGACCCGGGTCCGCACCTTCCCGCACGACCCGCCGCACCACACCCGCCTGCCGCGGTACGCGCGCGGCAAGCGGGGCGTCGTGGTCGAGCCGGAGGGCCGGGCGGAGCTGGCCGACGTCAGCGCGCAGGGACGCGGGGACGCACCGGTCGAGCAGGTGTACGCGGTGCGGTTCGCGGCGCGGGACCTGTGGGGCGAGGGCGACCACCACGTCGTACTGGACCTGTGGGAAAGCTATCTGGAAGAGGACGAAGAGGGCGAAGGGGACGCGGTAGATGAGCGGTGACCACTCCGATGCGGCGATCGCCCGGCGGGTACGGCGGCTGGAGACGCTGCTCGAGGAGAAGGGGGTGCTCTCCGGCGCACAGCTGGACGAGATCATCGACGCGTCCCGCTCCGGCGCGTCACCCGCGCACGGCGCCCGTGTGGTGGCCCGCGCGTGGCTGGACCCCGCCTTCAGGTCCCGCCTGTTGGCGGACGGGACGGCCGCGGTCCGCGAACTCGGCTACATGGAGGGCTCCTACCAGCGCCTCCGGGTGGTCGAGAACACGAAATCGGTTCACAACGTCATCGTCTGCACGCTGTGCTCCTGCTACCCCCTGCGCCTCCTCGGGCCGTCCCCCAGTTGGTACAAGTCCGAGGCCTACCGCTCCCGCGTGGTCCGCGAACCGCGCGCGGTCCTGGCCGAGTTCGGTCTGGAACTGCCGCCGGCCACGGAGATCACGGTGTGGGACTCCACCGCGGAGACCCGGTACATGGTCCTGCCGAGGAGGCCGGAGGGCACGGAGGGGCTGAGGGAGGAGGACCTGGCGGCGCTGGTGACGCGCAACGCGCTCATCGGCACGGCAACGGTGTAGACCCACACGCGCGGGCACCGAGCTCACCGCCGCCGGGCCTTCGCATCCTCCGTCGGCACCTCCTCCACCGCCGGTTCGCCCAACGCCCTCAACGCCGCCCTCGCCTCCGGCGCCTGCAGCGGCGAGAAGTACGGATTGGTCCGCAACGCCTCCTCCAGATGCCGTCGCGCAGGCCCGGACAGCTCCAGGTCCAGCTCGATCATCCCCCGGTGGTACGCGTACAGCGCACTGCGCACCCCGCCCCCCTTCTCCTTGTCCGTCGCGGCCTCGGCGAACTTCAGCGCCTCCGTGTCCTCCCCGGCCCGGTGCAGCGCCCACCCCAGCGCGTCGCCAACCGCGGTCCCGGGCTGCCGCCGCCATTCCTCCCTCAGGCGCTCCACCGCGGACTCCGGGTCGCCGTGGTCGGCCTCGAACCGCCCGAGCACCAGCTCGTCGTCGACCCCGGCGGCCGCGTCCTGCCGTACCCGCGTCAGCAGCAGGTCATACTGCTCCTCCGCCGCCTGCCCCAGCCCCAGCGACTCGTACAGTTCGCCCAGCTCCAGGGCGTATGCGGGAGACGGCTGCTTGTCGAGGGCCTTGTGGTAGGCGTTCAGTGCCTGCGACGTCCGTCCCAGCGCGGCCAGGGCCCGCCCCTGCCCGGCCAGCGCGGCCCGCTGGTCGGGATCGAGCCGCACCGCCGCCTCGAAGTGCCGCAGCGCGTCCTTGAGGTCCCCCCGCTCCCACGACATGCGCCCGGCCTGCTCCAGGTACGCCGCCCGCTCGGCGGGCGTGGTCGCGGCCGCCGCCGCGTCCGACAGCTGGGCCGCCGCGTCCTCGCGCCAGCCCCGGTCCCAGTAGACGCCCGCGGCCCGCGCCATCACGGCCGGCCCGTGGCGCAGTTTCACCAGCCGGTCGAGGGCGCGCCGCGCGGCCTGGTAGTCGCCGAGCCCGGTGTAGGCGTCGATCAGCAGGGGATACGTCGTCCATCGCTTCGGCTCCAGCTTCAGCGCCGCCTCGCCCCAGGTCCGCGCCGCCCGGAAGTCGCGGCGCTCGTTCGCCAGCGCCGTCAGGCCGTCCAGGGCCTCCGCGTTGCCCTTCGGGCGCAGATGCAGCGAGGTCCGCAGCGCCTTGTCGGCCTTCGGGTAGTTCGCCGCGAGGGCCGTCCGCCGCCCCTGCTCCACGTAGGCCGTCCCGAGCACCGCCCACGCCCGCGCGTCCTGCGGATGCGCCCGCAGATGCCGCTCACGGTTGCCGATCAGCGCCGCCAGGTCGGGCAGCGCGGCCGGCACTCCGGCCGTCACCGCCGTCAGCGCCCCCGGTCCGGGCGCCGGCGCCGGCGCGGGCGCCTTCACCGCATGCCGCTGCGAAGGCAGCACCAGCCACACCGCGCCGAGCAGGGCAGCGCCCGTGATCAGGGCGAGGAGCACCCGCCACAGCAGGCGGGGCCGGCGACGCCGCTCGGTCATCAGGGACGTGGCCGGGCTCTGCTGTCGGTTCTCCATGGCGCACACTGTGCGTCAATATGACGAGCGCCACCCAGCAGGCGGAGGGGTGCCGTGGACGGGGTTCACACCGATGGCCCCGGGTGCGAGGCTGTGATCGTGAGCCGTATTCAAGCCGCACCCGACGAAGCCCAGGGCAACCTCACCGACCGGCTCCTCGCGGGCCTGCCGACCGAGGCCGTCCTCACCGATCCCGACGTCACGACCTCGTACGCCAACGACATGGCGAGCTTCTGCCCCTCCGGCACCCCGGCCGTCGTCGTCCTGCCCCGCACGGTCGAACAGGTCCAGCACATCATGCGCACCGCCACCGAGCTGCGCGTCCCGGTCGTCCCCCAGGGCGCCCGCACCGGCCTGTCGGGCGCGGCCAACGCCTCCGAGGGCTGCATCGTGCTGTCCCTGACCAAGATGGACCGCATCCTGGAGATCAACCCGGTCGACCGGATCGCGGTCGTCGAGCCGGGCGTCGTCAACGCCGCGCTCTCCCGCGCGGTGAACGAACACGGCCTGTACTACCCGCCGGACCCCTCCAGCTGGGAGATGTGCACGATCGGCGGCAACATCGGCACCGCCTCGGGCGGCCTGTGCTGCGTGAAGTACGGGGTCACGGCCGAGTACGTCCTCGGTCTGGACGTGGTGCTGGCCGACGGGCGGCTCATGTCCACGGGCCGCCGCACCGCCAAGGGCGTCGCCGGGTACGACCTCACCCGCCTGTTCGTGGGCTCGGAGGGCTCGCTCGGCATCGTCGTACGGGCGATCCTGGCGCTGAGGCCGCAGCCGCCGCAGCAGCTGGTGCTGGCCGCCGAGTTCGCCTCCGCGGCCGCCGCCTGCGACGCCGTGTGCCGGATCATGGCGGGCGGCCACGTGCCCTCCCTCCTCGAACTCATGGACCGTACGACCGTGAAGGCCGTCAACGATCTGGCGCACATGGGCCTCCCGGAGACCACCGAGGCCCTGCTGCTGGCCGCCTTCGACACCCCCGACCCGGCCGCCGACCTCGCCGCCGTCGGCGCGCTGTGCGAGGCCGCCGGTGCCACCCAGGTCGTGCCGGCCGACGACGCGGCCGAGTCCGAACTGCTGCTCCAGGCACGGCGGCTGTCGCTCACCGCGCTGGAGGCGGTCAAGGGCACGACGATGATCGACGACGTGTGCGTGCCCCGCTCCAAGCTCGGCGAGATGCTCGAAGGGGTCGAGCGGATCGGCGAGAAGTACCAGCTCACCATCGGGGTCTGCGCCCACGCCGGCGACGGCAACACCCACCCGACCGTCTGCTTCGACGCACAGGACCCCGACGAGTCGCGGCGCGCCCGTGAGTCCTTCGACGAGATCATGGCCCTCGGCCTCCAGCTCGGCGGCACGATCACCGGCGAGCACGGCGTGGGCGTGTTGAAGAAGGAGTGGCTGGCACGCGAGATCGGCCCGGTGGGGGTGGAGATGCAGCGGGCGATCAAGCAGGTCTTCGACCCGCTGGGCATCCTGAACCCCGGCAAGCTGTTCTGACACCTCCTGCGCTCACGTGCCCGGAGTGAGCAGCTCGGTGAGACCGTTGTCGATACCGAGCTGCTCTCCTTCACTCCCCGGGGGGACCAGGCGCGGCGTGCGCTCCAGCCAGGCCGACACCTGCGCGGCCGGCGCCTCCAGCAGGGCGTCACCTTCGGGTGAACTCAGCGCCAGCAGGATGACGCTGCGGCCCTCCACCTTCGCCGGCCACACCCGCACGTCCTCGTGCCCGCACGGCCGGAACACCCCCTCCACGAGCAGCTCGCGGGCGAACGTCCAGTTCACCGGGCGGTCGGAGTCGACGTGGAAGGCGATGTGGACGGCGTACGGGTCGTCGGCGCGGTAGCCGAGCCGCGCCGGGACGGGGATGCCGCGCTCGGGCGACAGGACGAGCCTGAGCTCCAGCTCCCGCTCTACCACCGTGTGGTGCATGGCGTGCGTCTCCTCTCCGGGTACGGGGCCCTGGGGCGGGCCCGTACGAGGGGAGAGGGGACCGGGCGGCGAGCATTACGCGGGTTGACGGAACTTCCCCTTCCACCTGTGGCTCTTGGGTTGTGAAGTACATGTACGAGGTTGCCCGGAAAGGAGTGGGTCCGGCGGGAGTGGCGGTGGCGCCTGCCCCGGTCTGATAGATGTGGAGGCCTCCATACGACCCCCGAGCAGATACGGGACGAAGGACATGAGCGCCCCAACCCCGGCACCCGGCGACGACAGGCCCCGCGAGGGGTACTACCCGGACCCGTCCATTCCTGGATACGTCCGGTACTGGAACGGAGCTGCCTGGGTACCGGGCACCAGTCGGCCGGCGCCGACCGACGGCAAACCGCTCAGCCCGCCGCCCGGCGTGCGTCCCGCGCCCGCCGCGGCCCCGGCGGTCGAGGAGACGGGCCCGCACTTCTTCGACGAGGAACCGGTCGACGAGCCCGGCCCGGCCGGGGCGCAGCACGGCGGCCGCCCCGAGCCCGCGTCGGCATGGGGCGCCGACCCCTCCCGCCAGTCCGGCTTCGGCGGCGACCAGGACCGCCGCGTCTCCTGGGGTGCCCCGACGGGCGCCGACCCGAGGCTCCCGCACACCGCCGACCCCGCCGGCGCCCCGGCCCCGCCGGACGGCCGCGCCGCCCGCACGGACGGCACGGCGACGATCCCACCGGCGAGCCCGGACGCGGGCACGCCGTCCTCCGACGGCACGTTCGTCTTCCGCCGCCCGACGGCAGAGACCGGCGGAGCCGGGTCGGTCACGGGCGGCGCGCCGTCCCCCGGCATCCCGGGCCCCGGTGGCCCCGCCGACGAGGGCACCATGACCTTCCGCGCGGTACAGCGCACGGGCCCCGGCGACTCCGGTGCGGACGGATTCGGCGGGCAGGGCGCGTCGCGCGCGGCTGGTTTCGGGGCGCCGGGCCCGGCCGGGGCGGCCCCGTCCGCCGGCGGGCCCGGCTCGGCCGGTGCGCCCGCGTCCGGCAAGGGGGCTTCGGGCCCCGGGTTCGCCGCCGGGAAGGCGGCCGCCGCCCGCGCCGCGGCAGCGCAGGCGCAGGCCCACACGGGGGCCGCCTCCGCTCAGGCCTCGGCCGCCGCGGCGCCGGCTGCGAACCCGTCCGTCCCGTCGGTCCCGTCGGCCCCGTCCGCGGTGCCCGTGCCCCAGCAGTCCGGCACTCCCCTGGCCGCCGCAGCACCCGCCACCCCGGCCGCATCCGATCCCGTCGCCACCCCCGTGACCACCGGTCCCGGCGGGGGGCAGTCCTCCTGGGCCCAGCAGGTGCACCGGCTCGCGGGGGCGGCCGACGACCAGCCCGTCGCGCCCTGGAAGCCGCCCGTCGAGGACCCGTTCCAGGCTGCCGTGCGGCGCCAGGCCGCGGCGCGGCCCGCGGGCGTCGGCAAGCGGCTGGCCGCCCGGCTTGTCGACACGGTCGTCCTCGCGGGTGTCACCGCCGCGGCCGCCGTACCGCTCGGCACCAAGGCGGTCGACCACATCAACGACAAGATCGACGCGGCCAAGCTCTCCGGCCGCCCCGTCACCGTCTGGCTGCTCGACGGCACGACGGCGACGTACCTCGGCATCGTCCTCGCCGTCCTGCTGCTCTCCGGCGTCGTCTACGAGGTGCTGCCCACCGCCAAGTGGGGCCGCACCCTGGGCAAGAAGCTGTGCGGCCTCCAGGTGCGGGACATCGAGGCACACGAGCCCCCGTCCTTCGGCGCGGCCCTGCGCCGCTGGCTCGTCTACAGCGTGCCCGGACTGCTCGGCATCGGCCTCGTGGGCGTCGTGTGGTGCCTGTTCGACCGGCCGTGGCACCAGTGCTGGCACGACAAGGCGGCGCACACGTTCGTGGCGGGCTGACCAGGACGGCGTAGGGCGGGTCGGTTCCGTCCCCCTTACGGCCGCTCGCCGGATGCGGGCTCACGGGGTTCGGGGTCCACTCGGCCCATGAGCACCGAACCGCCCCCCGGCTCCGGACAGCAGCCACCCCCCTACGGAGGGAGCCCCTACGGGGGTGACCCGCACGGCGGCGGCCCGCACGGCGGCGGCCCGTACGCCACCGACCCGCTCGCCGGCATGCCCCCGCTCGCCGACAGCGGCAGGCGCACCCTGGCCCGGATCATCGACATGATCCTGGTGGGTATCGTCGTCGGGCTGCTCACCTGGGCCCTGCAGGTGCACGAGTACACGGTGAACGCCGACCGGATCGAGGTCGGCAAGTCCGTGGCGCAGTCGGTCATCGGCGTCGTGCTCTACATCGCCTACGACACCTTCATGATCGCCAGATCGGGGCAGACCCTCGGCAAGAAGTGGCTGGGCATGCGGGTGGCCAACCTCGACAACGGCTCCACCCCCTCCGTGCCGACCGCGCTGGGACGCGCGGCGGTGCTCTGGCTCCCCTTCTGGTTCTGCTGCGCCTGCCTCTGGCTGGCGATCTCGGGCGGCTGGAGCTACTTCGACCGGCCCTACAAGCAGGGCCTGCACGACAAGGCGGCCAAGACGGTGGTGGTCAGCACCGGTTGAGGTCAGGAAGCCGTCGGCTCCCGCACCGGCTCCACGCCGGCGGAGACGGGCTCCCGCTGCGCCGGTACCCACTCCTGACCAGGGGCCGCTTCGGGCGCCGACGTGCGCGGCTTCGGCAGCGGTACCGTCATGGCGACCAGGAGTCCCAGGGCGAGCGCCGCGAGGGCGATGACCGCGATCCCCAGGCCCGAACTCGTCTGTGACAGCAGCAGCATGGCGAGCGTCGAGAAGATCACGGTGCACGAACCGTAGGCGAGCTGTGCGGCAGTCGGACGCGGCATGGCAATCGTGTCCTCGAAGAAGTGGGGGTCTCCCCCCGTGCCTCTCGCTGTGGGGGAGGGTGCGGACATGAATCTATTCGCCTGCATGCCCGAGTGGAACGGCTGGTAAGCGTGACCTAACCCATGGTGCCGATGCATCGGGGGCGCACGGAGTCATACCGTCCCCGAAGTGGACGGAGCTGCACGCCCGTTGACGGGCATGCCCGCCGTCCGCAAGCGAACGTCGGCTCCGCCTAGTGCACTTGAACTGTCCAAGTCAAGGTCTGTCTTTTCTCGTAAACCTCTAGTCAAATGTCGTCACTTGACTACACGCGTTGATCGCGCGCGGACCTTCCACGGCCAGAGACCCCCCTTCCGCGCGTACGGACGCGTCAGGGGAGGACATCAAGTGACCAGCAGACCCTGGACGTTCAGAATGGCCGCGATCGGTGTCGCGCTCGCGGCGGCCACCGCCACGTTCTCGACGTTCGCCGTGGCGGAGGCCGCAACGACCGGCAAGTCCGCCTCCGTGAACCGGCACGACCCGCAGCCGGTCAAGCAGCAGGAGCACGACCTCGACGGCCCGCTGAGCAAGACGCAGGAGGCCCGGCGCCAGGAGGCTTTGAACCAGGTCATCGCCGGCAAGGCGCAGGTGAAGGACCGCAACGGCTCGAAGGTCGTCCAGCTCAAGAGCAAGAAGGGCGACAGCAAGTACGTCGAGCTGGGCCGGGAGAAGACCGACAAGATCTTCACCATCCTGGTCGAGTTCGGGGACTGGACCGACCCGAAGTACGGCGGCACCGCGGGCCCGCTGCACAACCGGATAGCCGCGCCGGACCGCAAGAAGGACAACAGCACGGCCTGGCAGAAGGACTACAACCAGAAGCACTTCCAGGACCTGTACTTCGGCACCGGCAACAACGTCGAGTCGATGAAGAAGTACTACGAGAAGCAGTCCTCGGGCCGCTACTCGGTCGACGGCGAGGTCTCCGACTGGGTCAAGGTCCCCTACAACGAGGCCCGTTACGGCTCCAACTACTGCGGCTCCACCAACTGCCCGAGCGTGTGGAACGTCGTCAGCGACGGCGTGAACGCCTGGGTCGCCCAGCAGAAGGCGGCCGGCCGGTCGGACGCCGACATCAAGGCGGACCTGGCCAAGTACGACCAGTGGGACCGCTACGACTACGACGGCGACGGCAACTTCAACGAACCCGACGGCTACATCGACCACTTCCAGATCGTGCACGCCGGCGAGGACGAGTCCGCGGGCGGCGGCGTTCAGGGCACCGACGCGATCTGGGCGCACCGCTGGTACGCCTTCGGCACCGACGCCGGCGCCACCGGCCCCGACTACAACAAGCTCGGCGGCGCGCAGATCGGCGACACCGGCATCTGGGTCGGCGACTACACCATCCAGCCGGAGAACGGCGGACTCGGCGTCTTCGCCCACGAGTACGGCCACGACCTCGGCCTGCCGGACGAGTACGACACCGCCGGCGGCGAGAACTCCACCGGCTTCTGGACGCTGATGTCCTCCGGTTCCTGGCTCGGCCGCGGCAAGGACGCCATCGGCGACCTGCCCGGCGACATGAACTCCTGGGACAAGCTGCAGCTCGGCTGGCTCAACTACGACACGGCGAAAGCCGGCGTCAAGTCCTGGCACAAGCTGGGCGTCGCCGAGTACAACACCAAGTACCGCCAGGCACTGGTCGTCTCCCTGCCCGACAAGGCGGTCACCACCGAGATCGTCACCCCGGCCCAGGGTGCGACCCAGTGGTGGAGCGGCAGCGGTGACAACCTCAAGAACACGCTGAGCCGTTCCGTCGACCTCACTGGCAAGAAGTCGGCCACCCTCACGCTCGACGGCTGGTACGACATCGAGGCGGGCTACGACTACCTCTACACCGAGGTGTCGACCGACGGCGGCGCCAACTGGACCGCCCTGGACGGTACGGTGGACGGCCAGGCCATCCCGCGCGACGGCAGCGACAAGCCGGCGCTGACCGGCACGGTCGACGCCTACAAGAAGCTGTCGTACCCGCTCGACGCCTACGCGGGCCAGAAGATCCAGCTCCGCTTCCGCTACCAGACCGACGGCGGCGTGGCCCAGAAGGGCTTCGCGGCCGACGAGATCACACTGACCGCGGACGGCTCGGCGCTCTTCTCCGACAACGCGGAGAGCGCGGACGCTAACTGGACGGCGAGCGGCTTCTCCCGCATCGGCGCGTCCTTCACCAAGGACTACAAGCTTTACTACATTGCCGAGAACCGCCAGTACGTGTCGTACGACAAGACGCTGAAGACGGGCCCGTACAACTTCGGCTTCTCGACGACCCGTCCGGACTGGGTGGAGCACTACCCGTACCAGAACGGCCTGTTGATCTGGAAGTGGGACACCTCCCAGGCGGACAACAACACCAGCGCCCACCCGGGCGTCGGCCTGATCCTCCCGGTGGACTCGCACCCGGCCGCCCTGAAGTGGTCCGACGGCACGCTGATGCGCAACCGCATCCAGGCCTACGACTCGCCCTTCAGCCTGTACCGCACGGACGGCATCACGCTGCACAAGGCGGACGTCGCGACGAAGATCAAGTCGTCGCAGGGGGTGCCGGTCTTCAACGACCACACCAGCACCTACTACGACGCCTCGAACCCGGCCGCCGGTGTCAAGATCACTGACACCAACACCAAGATCAAGATCAACAAGGAGGCCAAGGACGGCTCCACGATCGAGCTCGAGGTCGGACGCGCGGTGAAGTAGTTCGCATTTTCACAGGTCAGAAGCGTATCGGCGGCAAACCCCCTGGCGGGTTGCCGCCGATCGTGTTTAGGTGCGTCCTGTGGTTCTCTTATTGACACCGACCGGAACGGGGATGTGACTGCATGGCCGCAGGAGGTTTCTGCAAGCTGCCGAACGGCACGGTGGTGGTGGCCCTGAACCTGCCCAGCCCCGCCGCCGACGGCTCGGCTGGGGGCACCCCCTCCGGGGGAGTACGCGTACTCGTCCACGCCCGGAACCGCGCCCGCGCCCTGACCCGGCTGCGCAACCTGGGCATGCGCGCCATCTACCTGCGGGGCAACGCGGCCCCGCCGACCCCGGACGAGATCACCGCGGTCCTGCACCACCCCGACGGCCTGATATGGCGCACGGCCCCCGACAACGGTGTCACCGTGACGGAGCTGTGGCACCCGATCAGGGCCCTGCTGAGGCGCCAGACGGCACAGGCCTGACCCGGCCCCTGCTGAGGCGCCAGACGGCACAGGCCTGACCCGGCCCCTGCTGAGGCGCCAGACGGCACAGGCCTCACCCGGCCCCTGCTGAGGCGCCAGACGGCACAGGCCTCACCCGGCCCCTGCTGAGGCGCCAGACGGCACAGGCCTGACCCGGCCCCTGCTGAGGCGC
>NZ_JBEXHW010000018.1:122334-132413 GCF_040608235.1 Streptomyces sp. NPDC005202
CGCCAGACGGCACAGGCCTGACCCGGCCCCTACGCGACGACGGGCTTGCCCGAAAGCTCGACCCCCGCCTGCCGCATCTCCTTGAGCGCCCGCTCGGTGGTCTCCGCGGCCACCCCGGCGGTCAGGTCGAGGAGGACCTGGGTGCGGAAGCCCGCACGGACCGCATCCAGGGCGGTGGCCCGCACACAGTGGTCCGTGGCGATCCCGACCACGTCCACCTCGTCGATCTCCCGTGCCCTCAGCCAGTCGGCCAGGGACACCCCGTTCTCGTCGGCGCCCTCGAACCCGCTGTACGCCGCCGCGTACGCCCCCTTGTCGAAGACGGCGTCGACCGCGCCGGAGGTGACGGCCGGGGCGAAGTTCGGGTGGAAGCCAACCCCCTCCGTGCCCGCGACGCAGTGCGCGGGCCAGGAGCGGACGTAGTCGGGGTTGTCGGCGAAGTGGCCGCCGGGTGCGATGTGGTGGTCGCGGGTCGCCACCACGTGCCGGTAGCCGACGGGGGCCTGCCCGATCAGCTCGGTGATCGCGGCGGCGACGTCGGCACCCCCGGCCACCGCGAGGCTGCCCCCCTCGCAGAAGTCGTTCTGCACGTCAACGACGATCAAGGCGCGGCGCATGGTCGGTGTCCTTCGACTGTCGGGTCGGTGGGAAGGGTTGTGGTGCGGGCCCCGCCGGTGAACTTACGAGCCTAGAGACTCCGGCAGCCGCGCGGGAGAGGGCATTCGGCGGTGTACGAGTGCCCACCCGCTTTAGCTACCCGAGCGCCCGTGGACGTACTCCGTCGGAATGACGGGTTCCCCACGCGACAGCTGGGTCGCCGACAGCGGCAGGTTGGCGCGGGCGGCCGCGTGCCGGTCCCGGGCGACGTCCAACGGCTCGCGGGCGACGACCTCGCCGCCCTTGACCAGTTCGACGAGCAGCTGCCGGTCCGCAAGCTCCGTGGGCACCGGGCCCGTGCCCACGACCTCGGCCTCCGCGACCCCGTGCTCGTCCAGCCGCCGCGCCGCCCACTTGCGGCCGCCGATGGAGGTCTTGCCGCCGATGGACTTCTTCGCCACCGGCACCAGTGGCGCCTTGGGATCGGCGCTCTCGGACCGGGCGACCAGCTTGTAGACCATCGAGGCCGTCGGGTGGCCGGACCCGGTCACCAGCTGCGTACCGACGCCGTAGGCGTCCACGGGCGCCGCCGCCAGCGAGGCGATGGCGTACTCGTCGAGGTCCGAGGTGACGATGATCTTCGTGTCCCGCGCGCCCAGCTCGTCGAGCTGATGCCGCACCCGGTGCGCGACCAGCAGCAGGTCGCCGGAGTCGATGCGCACGGAGCCCAGCTCGGGCCCGGCGACCTCGACCGCCGTACGCACGGCCTCGGCGACGTCGTAGGTGTCCACGAGCAGCGTCGTGCCCCGGCCGAGCGAGTCGACCTGGGCCTGGAAGGCGTCCCGCTCGCGGTCGTGCAGCAGGGTGAAGGCGTGGGCGGAGGTGCCGACGGTCGGGATGTTGTAGCGGAAGCCGGCGGCCAGGTCGGAGGTGGAGGCGAAGCCGCCGACGTAGGCGGCCCGGGAGGCGGCGACGGCGGCCAGCTCGTGGGTGCGGCGGGCGCCCATCTCGATCAGCGGCCGCTCCCCGGCGGCCGAGGACATGCGGGAGGCGGCGGCCGCGATCGCCGAGTCATGGTTGAGGATCGACAGGATCACGGTCTCCAGGAGCACGCACTCGCCGAACGACCCTTCGACCCGCATGATCGGGGAGCCCGGGAAGTACACCTCGCCCTCGGGGTAGCCCCAGATGTCACCGCCGAAGCGGTAGTCGGCGAGCCAGTCGAGGGTCTCTTCGTCGACGACCCGGCGGTCGCGCAGGAAGCCGAGGACGTCCGCGTCGAAGCGGAAGTTCTCCACCGCGTCCAGCACGCGTCCGGTGCCCGCCACGACGCCGTAGCGTCGCCCCTCGGGCAGTCGCCGGGTGAAGACCTCGAAGACACTCCGCCGCTCGGCGGTGCCGGCCTTCAGGGCGGCCTGCAGCATCGTCAGCTCGTAGTGGTCCGTGAAGAGCGCCGTCGAGGGAACGTCCACCGGCAGCCCAAGGTCCGCTGTGTTCATGACCAGCAAATCGTACTCCCATTTCGTCAGTCTGACGATTTGTGGGTGTCGCCACGCGGCTCACCGTGGAGCCCATTTGTGCGACTACCCCCCTCCAGTGGCAGCATGGACTTGTGACGTCACCCGCTCCCGTAGAGATCGAACGTACCGAGTCGGCGGAGGAAGAGTTCGCCGTCCCCGAGCCCGACGTCCCCTGGGTCACGATCGTCCACAACGACCCGGTCAACCTCATGAGCTATGTGACGTACGTCTTCCAGACGTACTTCGGCTACTCCAAGGACAAGGCCACCAAGCTCATGCTCGACGTCCACCACAAGGGCCGGGCGGTCGTCTCCAGCGGCAGTCGCGAGGAGATGGAACGCGACGTGCAGGCGATGCACGGCTACGGTCTGTGGGCCACCCTCCAGCAGGACCGCAAATAGCCCGGACGGACCGGAAGCAGCGAACCCACTTCATGCCAGGACACTTCGAACCGCTCCCCGGCGGCGGCGCGGCCGTCGCGCTCGACGACATCGAGATCTCCATCATCCGCTCGCTGGCCACACAGCTCCTGGAGCTCATCGGCCCCGGCCCAGCCGAGGACGCCCCCGACGACCCGCTCGCCGCGCTGTTCGCCGAGGGCCCGAGCGAGCCGCCCGCCGACCCGGTCCTCAAGCGGCTCTTCCCGGACGCCTACTGCGACCCCGAGGAGACGCCCGCCCTGTCGCAGGAGGCCGAGGAGAGGCGCGCCTACTCGGCCGAGTTCCGCCGCTACACCGAGAACGACCTGCGCGCCGCTAAGCGCGAGAACGCCCTCGCGGTGATCCACTCGCTGAACCAGCTGGCGCCCGCGGGTGAGGGCGGGGCGGTCCTGGAGCTGTCGGTGGAGGAGTCCAAGCGGTGGCTCGGCGCCCTCAACGACCTGCGCCTGGCCATCGGCTCCCGTCTGGAGATCACCGACGAGGACGACACCGACAGCATCTACCGCCTCCCGGACGAGGACCCGCGCAAGCCGATGGTGATGGCGTACCTGTGGCTGGGCGGACTCCAGGAGACGCTCGTCTCGACCCTGATGCCGTAATCCTGTCCCTTATGCCCGGAAAATGCCCGGATACGCCCGGAAAATGCCCGGAAGCGGGCGCTGAAGTGTTCGCTCAGAGGACGCTCAAATCCGGATAACGATCGCGTTACCGTTGCGGCCGGTTATGGACCGTCCGGGTGCCCTTTGTCCGCTTCTCCCTGTGTGGTGTGCCACACGCCTTCCGGCGATCAGTGTTGCGGGCGTGATAAATCTTCACGACCGCCCGATGGACGCCACCCATGTCCCGTCGGGTGCGCCACCGAGCCGGCGACCGCCGGCCAGGCACAGCTCCAGCAATCCGGGGGGATCGGAACCCGATCCGAGGTCGACCAGCGGCCCGGGTCGGCATGGAGAAAGGCGCACCACACATGACCTCATCGCAGGTCGGTAAGGCATACGACGGCAGTGAGGCCGTGAGCGGCAAAGCCCCCGAAGAGGGGTACGAGCGCGGGCTCGGCAGCCGCCAGGTCCAGATGATCGCAATCGGCGGCGCCATCGGCGTCGGCCTGTTCCTGGGTGCCGGGGCGAACATCGCCAAGGCCGGGCCCAGCCTGATCTTCATGTACGCCCTCGCGGGCCTGATCATCTTCTTCATCATGCGGGCGCTCGGCGAGCTCCTGCTCTACCGCCCGGTCTCGGGCTCCTTCGCGGAGTACTCCCGCGAGTTCCTCGGCCCGTTCTTCGGCTACTTCACCGGCTGGACGTACTGGCTGATGTGGGTGGTGACCGGCATGGCCGAGCTGACGGCCGCCGCGATCTACGTTCACTACTGGTTCCCGGCCATCCCGCAGTGGGTGACGGCGCTGGTCTTCCTGGTGGTCCTGTTCGTGGCCAACCTGATCTCGGTGAAGCTGTTCGGCGAGATCGAGTTCTGGTTCTCGATGGTCAAGGTGACCGCGCTCATCGGCATGATCGTCATCGGCCTGGGCGTGCTCACCTTCGGCTTCAGCGCCGCCGGTGACACCGCGTCGGTCGCCAACCTCTGGCAGTTCGACGGCTTCTTCCCCAAGGGCATCGGCTCGTCCCTGATGACCCTGCAGGGCGTCATGTTCGCCTACCTCGCCGTCGAGCTGGTCGGCGTCACCGCCGGCGAGTCCGAGAACCCGGAGAAGACCCTCCCGAAGGCGATCAACACCCTGCCCTGGCGCATCGCCCTGTTCTACGTCGGCGCCCTCACCGTCATCCTGTGCGTGGTGAAGTGGACCCAGTTCGCGGAGGGCGTCAGCCCCTTCGTGAAGGCCTTCGCGGTCATCGGCATCCCGGCCGGCGCGGGCATCGTCAACTTCGTGGTGCTCACCGCGGCCCTGTCGTCCTGCAACTCGGGCATGTACTCCACGGGCCGCATGCTGCGCACCCTCGCCGACAACGGCGAGGCCCCGCGGGTCTTCAGCAAGCTGTCGGCCTCCAAGACCCCGGCGCTCGGCATCACCGTCTCCGTCGCCTTCATGGGCATCGGCGTGGTCCTGAACTACATCGTCCCGGAGAAGGCCTTCGGCTACGTCACCTCCGTCGCCACCGCGGCCGGCATCTGGACCTGGCTGATGATCCTGGTCAGCCACGTCCTGTACCGCCGCGCGGTCGAGGCGGGCCGGCTGCCCGCCTCCTCCTTCCCGGCGCCGGGCGGCGCGAAGTGCAGCTACGTCGCCATCGCGTTCCTGCTCTTCGTCACCTGCCTGATCGCCTACGACGCCGACTCCCGGGTCTGCCTGTACGTGATGGCCGTGTGGGCCGCTGCTCTGGCCATCGGCTGGGTGGTCCTCAAGGCCCGCAACCCGCAGGTCACCGTGCGTCGCGAGCCGGAGCTCGAAAAGGTCGGCTGACCTCAGGGGCCTGGCCCCGGATGTCCGGCCGCAGCGGGTACTCGTGGAACCCGCTGCGGCTGCCGCTCAGGAAGTCCGCCATGTGGGCCGTTCCGTACCACCCCTCGGTATGGAGCGGCCCGCTCGTCATCCACCACCGCCCTGCGTGGCTCCCCCGGAGCTGAACGCCTGGGGGGACCCCCATCGCGCGGCCCCCCTTCGGTTGTCTGCTTATCCTGACCTCCATGTTGACCATCACCCAGGCCCTCTACGACCAGATCGTCGCCCACGCGCGCCAGGACCACCCCGACGAGGCGTGCGGCGTCGTCGCGGGCCCGGTGGGCTCAGGCCGCCCCGAGCGGTTCATCCCCATGCTGAACGCGGCCCGCTCGCCCACCTTCTACGAGTTCGACTCGCAGGACCTGCTCAAGCTGTACCGCGAGATGGACGACCGCGACGAGGAGCCGGTGATCATCTACCACTCCCACACGGCGACCGAGGCCTACCCCTCGCGCACCGACATCTCCTACGCCAACGAGCCCGGCGCGCACTACGTCCTCGTCTCCACCGCGGACACGGACGGGGCCGGCGAGTTCCAGTTCCGCTCGTTCCGGATCGTGGAGGGCGAGGTCACGGAGGAGGAGGTCAAGGTCGTGGAGGCCTACTGATCCCGCAGTTCGGTCAGAGTTCATCCACGATGCGAGATCACATTCCGGGACCCGGACCGGGAATCGATACGATGACCCCATGGTTTTCCACGACGTGAGCGAGAAGACGCCGGGCACGCTGCTCGTGGCGCGGCTGCACGTCGACTTGTGCAGGCTCGCCAGCGCCATCTGTTGACGCTGCCCTGCCGCCGTACGGCCGTGAGCCGCGGCGTGTGCCCCTGCGTACGACCACGCTTCCGCGCCGCCGCGCGCCCACCGACCCGACACCATCCGACAGGAGCCCGCAACCATGGCCATCGAGGTCCGCATCCCGACCATCCTCCGCCAGTACACCGACGGCCAGAAGGCGGTGGAAGGCACCGGGGAGACCCTCGCCGAACTCTTCGCCGACCTCGAGACCCGGCACCCGGGCATCCAGGCCCGCATCGTCGACGGCGACCAGCTGCGCCGCTTCGTCAACGTCTACCTGAACGACGAGGACGTCCGCTTCCTCGACGGCATCACCACCAAGGTCGCCGACGGCGACAACGTGACGATCCTGCCGGCCGTGGCAGGAGGCGCTGCCGCGGCGAAGCCGCGTCCGACCGGGGTGGCGGTCGGGCGACGGGCGGGAATGGCCTGATCCCGATGCGGTACGACTCCCCCCTGGCCGCGGTCGGCAACACCCCCCTGGTGCGCCTGCCGCGGCTGTCGCCGTCCCCCGACGTCCGCATCTGGGCGAAGCTGGAGGACCGCAACCCGACCGGCTCGGTCAAGGACCGCCCCGCCCTGCACATGATCGAGCAGGCGGAGAAGGACGGCCGGCTGACCCCGGGCTGCACGATCCTGGAGCCGACCTCCGGCAACACCGGCATCTCGCTGGCCATGGCGGCCAAGCTCAAGGGCTACCGCATGGTGTGCGTGATGCCCGAAAACACCTCGCAGGAGCGCCGGGACCTGCTCGGCATGTGGGGCGCGGAGATCATCTCCAGCCCGGCCGCGGGCGGCTCCAACACCGCCGTACGCGTCGCCAAGGAGCTGGCCACCGAGCACCCCGACTGGGTGATGCTCTACCAGTACGGCAACCCGGACAACGCCGGCGCCCACTACGCCACGACCGGCCCCGAGATCCTCGCCGACCTGCCGTCGATCACACACTTCGTCGCCGGTCTCGGCACCACCGGCACCCTCATGGGCGTCGGCCGCTACCTGCGCGAGCACAAGCCGGACGTGAAGATCGTCGCCGCCGAGCCGCGCTACGACGACCTGGTGTACGGCCTGCGGAACCTCGACGAGGGCTTCGTCCCCGAGCTGTACGACGCCTCGGTCCTCACCACCCGCTTCTCCGTCGGCTCGGCCGACGCGGTCACCCGCACCCGTGAACTCCTCCAGCAGGAGGGCATCTTCGCGGGCGTCTCCACCGGCGCGGCGCTGCACGCCGCCATCGGTGTGGGGAAGAAGGCGCTGAAGGCGGGCGAGAGCGCGGACATCGTGTTCATCGTCGCCGACGGCGGCTGGAAGTACCTCTCGACCGGCGTCTACACGGCGGCCACCACGGAGGAGGCCATCGAGACGCTGCAGGGCCAGCTCTGGGCGTAGGACGCTGCAGGGCCAGCTCTGGGCGTAGGCCTCTCATCGACTCATCGGCGCGCCAACCCCCTCCTATGAGGGGGCTAAGCGCTGCCAATGGAGCGGCAAAGATCTTCCTCCGGGGCTGCCCGCCTCCTCCGGTGCGGGCTACGTTCTGCCCGCACCCTGTCATGTCACGCTCACTCGGCAACCGCGGGGTGTTCAAGGTGTTTTGAGTGTCATGTCCATGATCGCGCGTTCCACCGCCGCTACGCGCGTCGAGGGCCTGCCACTCAGCTTGTGAATCCCCACTTCCGGCTGTGGCTCCGCGTACGGCCCCACCCAGGCCTGCGCGGCGTCGGCCTCAGACCGAGAGAGGCAACACCCCCATGCGTGAGTCACGCCCGAGCAAGCGGCGACGGAGCCTGCGAAGACTCCTGGCCGCCGCCGTACCCGCCCTCGTCCTCACCGTCGCCGGTCTCATGGCGGCACCGGCCGCCGGGGCCCACACCGCACCGAAGACCCCCGCCCCCTCCGACCTGTCCTCGCTGGCCAGCTCCACGGTCACGCTGAAGTTCAGCGGAGTCGAGGACTCCTCGCTGCAGACCAGCTTCGTCATCGACGACACGGCGCTGACGACCGGCTGATCCGCACCCGCGGAACGATCCGCACCCGCGCAAGCGGAAAGGGGCCCCGGTCGTGGACGCGACCGGGGCCCCGGCGTGCGCGGCGACGGCGATGCTGACGGGCGCGGCGACGGGATCATGACGGGCGCGGCGACGGCGTGCGTGGTGGCGGGGATCCTGATGTGCTGGAGAAACGTCACATCGGCACGAGGGCAACGGGCACCCGGAACGGGTACAGCAGAAAGGCGGCCGCCCCATGCGCCGTACCACACTCCACCGGACCAGCGTCGCCGCCGCGGCAGCGACCTTCCTCCTCGCGGGCTGCGCCACACAGAACGACGGCGGGGCCTCTGGGAGCGGCGCGTCGGTGTCACCCACCCCCACGACGACCAGGCAGGGCTGCGCCACCCGCGCCGAGCTCACGGCCGCCGACAGCGGCCGCACCCTGTGCCTCACGGCCGGCGGGCAGGTCCGCCTCACGCTGGACGGCACCAAGGACCGCCCGTGGACGCCGGTCAAGGCCACGGGCAACGTCCTCAGGGCGGCCAACGCCGGGATCGTGATCCTGCCCGGCGACGCCGTCGCCGCCTTCGACGCGGTCGCGCCCGGAACGGCGCAGCTCACCTCGTCCCGCCCGCTGTGCGCGACCGGCCCGGACCGGATCTCGTGCAAGGGCATTCAGGAATGGACGGTCACGGTGAAGGTGACGAAGCCATGAGGCGCGGACGGCTCACCCCGCCAGATACCGCACCTGGTCCCACAGCACCGGGTCCACGACCCCCACCCGGCGCCGGAAGTCCCACACGGACACCTCCCGCACCTCGTCGGTCTCCAGGAAGCTGGTGCGCCCCTGCGCGTCCCCCACCGAGCCCGGCGGAAGAGGGATCACCCCGGCCCGTTCGTCGCGGTACTTGCTGGTGATCTTGGCGATCCTGGCGCGCTTGCCGCGGACGGACAGCACCAGGCAGGGGCGGTCCTTCGATCCCGGGCCCTCCTCGTACGGCACGCTGGCCCACCAGATCTCCGCCGGCTGCGGCCGCGCCGCGCCGCCCCGGCGGGCCGGGCGCCCCGGAGGCCGGGTCCTGCGGCCCTCGGGCCGGCGGCCCCGTCCCCACCCGTCGACGAGCGTGGCCACGAGCGCGAGCAGTACCACAGCCGCGAGCGCCAACCACCAGGACGTGTCCATATGGTTGACGTTACCGGCGTGCGAGCCTCACCGCGCGCCCTCTTTCGCCCCTCATACGCCCCGCATCCAGCCGAACCGGTGACAGCGCAGGTGAGTTCGCCCACAACAGCCCTTGCCGGAGGAGCGACCCGACCTTTTGCGCCTTACGCTCGACGGACCGCACGACCCCCGTCACCTTCTTTTTGATGTTCCCCGCCAGCGGAGGTTTCTGCTTTATGAAGCTCACCGTCGTCGGCTGCTCGGGGTCGTTCCCGTCCGCGGAGTCGGCCTGCTCGAGCTACCTCGTCGAGGCCGACGGCTTCCGGCTGCTTCTCGACATGGGCAACGGCGCCCTGGGTGAGCTGCAGCGCCACTGCGGTCTCTACGACCTTGACGCAATCTTCCTGAGCCATCTGCACGCCGACCACTGCATCGACATGCTCGGCTATTTCGTGGCGCGCTACTACCGCTACGAGGGCGGCCCCTGCGCCCCCCTCCCGGTCTACGGGCCCGAGGGCACCGAGCACCGACTGACCACCGCCTACGCCGACACCCCCACCGCCTCGTCCATGAGCGAGGTCTTCGACTTCCACACGGTGAAGCCGAGCACCTTCGAGATCGGCCCGTTCACCGTGCACACCGAACGGGTCCCCCACCCCGTGGAGGCATACGCCATCCGCGTCGAGCACGGCGGGAAGACGCTGACGTACTCCGGCGACACCGGCGTCAGCGACGCGCTGGAGGAACTCGCCCGGGACGCCGACCTGTTCCTGTGCGAGGCCGCCTTCACACACGGCAAGGAGAACATCCCCGACCTGCACCTCAACGGCCGCGAGGCGGGCGAGACGGCGACCCGGGCCCGCGCCCGGCGCCTGGTCCTCACCCACATCCCCCCGTGGACCGACCCCCAGATCAACCTCGCGGACGCGCGCGCGGTCTACGACGGCCCGGTGGAGCTGGCGGCGCCCAGCGTGACGTACGACATCTAGCCCGGACACGTACGACGGCCCCGGAACGGAGGTGGACGCTGTTGGTTAATTCGGGGCCTTACGCGTTCTTCGCCCCGTCGATCGTTTGGTCGGCGGGGCGAAGTCGCGCGAAGTGGCTGGTGCGGGTG
>NZ_JBEXHW010000019.1:0-96014 GCF_040608235.1 Streptomyces sp. NPDC005202
CAGCTACCTCGCCGGCCTCCACCTGCGCGCCTCAATGATCTGGATCAAGGACCTCACCCGGACCACCAATTGATCACGACTCAATACGCGCCCTAGTGGAGCAGAGCCCGGCGCCTACGACCGTTGTGGCCCCGCAGTGGCGTGTGATCGAACTCGTCACTGTGGCCCACGTCCAGATGCTTGCCGAGGATCGCAGCGGTGCAGCCCAGTCGCTGGACATCGCCATCCAGGAGGCGGTTACACAGCGGCTCCCTCACCAGCTTCAGCGCACTCGACGGCGAAGCACCAGCGCAAGCTGGCCCAAGGCATCGACGCCGAGGTCCGTGCCCAGCGCCAAGATGCTGCGGCGGCCAAGCAACACGCCCGAGAGGCGTAAGAGCTGGCTCCCGCGTGTGGGATCCGGCTCGCTTGGCCGGATCCCTGGGGCGCTGAGCTGCCCGTTTGAGCCAGAGAGTGACCTCTGCACCTGCATGCGGGCTGGCTGCCGCACTGCTGACCTGCCCAATTTCTTGATTTTCCACCTCATCTGAGGGAGGATTTCCGGAAGTCGAGTAGGGACCGTCGAGAGGCTGGTCATGACTGTCGTGCATGCAGAGGACCTCGGGGTCCGTGATCGGCTCGCCGAGCTGGGGCTGTCGGTCGACGAGATCGAGAACGCCCTGCGTCGAGCCGAGGCGGAGCGCAACTTCTGCACGCCGCTGGATCCGGTCTCGCTGCCCGGCAACATCTTCTGGGGGCGCACCATCCGCTTCCTACGGGAGGCGTACATCCCTGAGGGGTGGACCAGCGTCAGCCCCTGCAACGTTCCGCTGCTCGTCGCACCCTCTGGCAACTTCGCGATCACTGCCTCCAGCGGCAGTGCGGAGACCGGGTACGCGGCGCTCACGCCATCCACCCGCTACCCGAAGGGCAGTGCGGTGATCAAGCGGGTGGAGACCAACCGCCAGCTGCTGCTGCCGTTCGGCGAGACCGAGGTGCAGCCCGAGCCGCACGACGCCGGCGACGGCATCCCGACCTGGTTTCTGCTGTACCACCACTCGAAGACCGATCAGGGAACCCGGCTCCACGCGGAGCTGTCGTTTCCCAATGACACGGGCAACCGTGGCAAGATCAGCAGCTGGTACGAGCGGATCATCCTGCCCTGGATCGACTTCGAGGGCTTCACTCCGTTCGTCGATGACTCCGACGACCAGGGCGGCATTGACATCCCGATCGAACGCCTGGCCTGACCGTCCCACCCCGACCTCCCTACTTGGCTCCTCCCATGACCACCGCATCCCGGCTGGTGCTCGCGCGCAAGCGCCGAGGACTGACCGTCACCCGACTCGCCCAACTGGCCGGCCTGACGCCGCGCAGGCTGTCCGACTTCGAGAACGGACGGGCCACACCCAGCCCTCCGTCGCTGGAGGCGATCGCGACAGCGTTGAAGTTCCCCTCGTCGTTCTTTACCGCCGAGGAGGTCGCCGAGCTGACCGTGGACTCGGTCAGCTTCCGCGCGCTGAGCAAGATGACTGCCTCACAGCGGGACATCGCCCTCAGCTCCGGGCGGCTTGCTCGTGTGCTCCAGGACTGGATCGGCGGGCACTTCCGGCTGCCCGCTCCCGACATCCCATCGTTGACCTCCTTCAGCCGTCTGGGCTCGAACGAAGACCAGATTCCCCACCCAGGGGAGGCAGCGGGCGCTGACTGGCCGGCGGAGGAAGCCGCCGCCCTTGTGCGCGCCCGCTGGGGCCTCGGGAACGCACCGATCCCGAATGTGGTGCACCTCCTGGAGGCGCATGGCGTCCGTATCTTCTCCCTGTCCCGGGACTGCCTCGAGGTCGATGCCTTCTCCTTCTGGGACCGCGGTATCCCGTTCGTGCTGCTCAGCACCGAGAAGACCGCGGAACGCGGCCGCTTCGACGCCGCCCATGAACTCGGCCACCTCGTCCTGCACGGCGAGGAGCAGATGCCTCACGGTCCGCAGGCCGAGGCCGAAGCCCACCGCTTCGCCGCCGCCTTCCTCATGCCGCGAGCGGACGTGCTCGCCCATGCCCCGCGCGGCGCGAGCACTCAGTGGATCCTTCAGGCCAAGCGTCGCTGGAAAGTCGCCGCCATGGCCCTGGCCCACCGGCTGCATGAACTGGGCCTGACCACCGAGTGGCAGTACCGCACTCACTGCGTGGAACTCGGCCGCCTCGGCTACCGCAAGGCTGAACCTCGTAGTGGGGTGGCTCGTGAGACCTCCCAGGTGCTCGCCAAGGTGTTCACCGCCCTGCGCAACGAGGGGACGCGACGCGCTGATGTGGCCCGCGAGCTGCACCTCCAGCCTGCCGACCTCAATGACCTGATCTTCGGGCTCGTGGTAACCGCTCAGGAGGGGGAGGGGCAACGCCACGGCGGCACGGTAGGCCGGCCCCGACTGTCGGTAGTCCGCTGAGGTCCGCGGCGAGGGACCAGACTTAGCCCGTCCAGTGGAGCACCTGGAAAGTCGGCGCCCCGTCTCGGGTGCTCGTCCAATGCCGTCCTGCCGTGGCTACGGTCAGATCCTCGGCGGTTCTTGCAGTGCCCACCATCGCGGGCAGCCTCAGGTCAGGCGAACTGGCGCTTTGCATACGTGATTTCACAAGAGAGTGGCGCAGCTCACACGGAACGCGTCTCACTATTCGAGACGATCCGCCTGTGCGGCTCGCCCAATCGTCCTGCAAGGGCTGCTTGCGGCGAGGTTCATCTGCCCTTAGGGCACGCGGAGGGCACGCCGCCCCAGAATTGGACTAGACAACAAACAACACTGACCTGGGGTTTCAATATGGAGCGGGTGACGAGAATCGAACTCGCGCTCTCAGCTTGGGAAGCTAAGATGATCTACGGGGCACCCCTGTCTCTGACGTGCTGAAAGACCTTGATCGCTGCATCTCGTGGTGCTGTCGCTTTCCCTGTGATTCTCCGCTGGTCCCCGCCCGTTCTGGCACGCATGTGGCACGGGCTATGCCGGGTTCCCGTTCCAGTCATCGAGGTGATCACGGGCTACGTCAAGGAACTGTGCGACCGCGGTGGATGCAGCTCCGAGCGAGGCCGCTACCTCGCGGTATCGAATCAGGGGCCCTTCCGTAATGATCGTCAGATCGTCACTGTCCACTGACATGAAGGGGCTACTTCTGACCAGTCCGATGTAGCTTTCCAAGTTGCCCAACGCGTCACCGCACTTTTCAAGAACGGCATACGCCTCCTCGGCTACGACCTTCGGACCGGCAAGCCTCACGCGGATCGCGGCATCCCCCATTGGGTCGAGTCGGGTGAGCAGGTCCTGTAGCGCCGGAATCTCGCCGCGACGCTCATCTTCCCCGATGCTTTGGCTGTAGGCCGCCACCGAGTTGGCGGCGTCTTGGATCTGGCTTACTGCCAGACGGGCCGTTTTGGCGAACTCCTGGTACGAGTCCATCCGTGTCTGCCGGACGGACATGCCGTAACCGTCGGCACCCGTTCTCGCGGCAGCACCCACGGTCCCTCGGCTGGAGTGACGCGCGGCGGCGACAGTGGCCACCCCTCCTACCAGGGCGCCCCCCAGGGCTGCAATGGCGGCGATGAAGGCCGTGTTCACGCCCTCAGATGCAAGTTGAACAGCTATCACAGATCTTGCTCCAGTAGCCCTGAGATCCCAAGTATGCGGATCGCACGGTACAGAGTCACTCCGGTGCTGTAGAGAGCGCGATTTCGCCATGCACGGGCGGCACCTTCACGAGCCCAAGGCATTGAAGTCTGGCCTCATCCTTATCAGGTCGATCATTGGGCACTGGCGACGTAGGTCAACCCGTCCCGGCTTTCGGCTGACTGGCCGCTGGGGTTCTGCGTTGGCCGACGCTGTTCGTGCTTGTTGGTGTCAGCCGCTGATGTCAGGAATCGAGGCACTCTTGACACGGTTGGCTTGTGCCCTCTGGCCTTGCGTTTAACGAGGGCTCCGAGGAGTTCACCAACGAGTTCATCAACTCCATCCGCGACGGCACAGCTTCCGCAAGCGGTACCGCGAGATGGACATCCTGCTCGTCGACGACATCCAGTTCCTCGCGGACAAGGAGTCGACCCAGGAGGAGTTCTTCCACACGTTCAACACGCTCCACAACGCGAACAAGCAGATCGTGCTCTCCAGCGACCGGCCGCCCAAGCAACTGGTCACGCTGGAGGGCCGGCTGCGGAACCGTTTCGAGTGGGGTCTGATCACCGACGTACAGCCGCCCGAGCTGGAGACCCGTATCGCCATCCTTCGTAAGAAGGCAGTGCAGGAGCAGCTCAACGCCCCGCCGGAGGTCCTGGAGTTCATCGCCTCCCGCATCTCGCGCAACATCCGCGAGCTGGAGGGGGCGCTGATCCGGGTGACGGCGTTCGCGTCGCTCAACCGGCAGCCGGTGGACCTCGGTCTCACCGAGATCGTCCTCAAGGACCTCATCCCCGGCGGCGAGGACTCGGCCCCGGAGATCACCGCGACCGCGATCATGGGCGCCACCGCCGACTACTTCGCCTCACCGTCGAGGACCTGTGCGGCACCTCGCGCGGCCGCGCCCTGGTGCGGCGCGCCAGATCGCCATGTATCTGTGCCGCGAGCTGACGGACCTCTCGCTGCCGAAGATCGGCGCGCAGTTCGGCGGCCGTGACCACACGACCGTCATGCACGCCGACCGCAAGATCCGCGCGCTGATTCGAGCGACAAAGGCTTTGACCTGCCGCGTTTTGTCGCCGCCGTGGTTTCTCGGGCACGTCCTTGATATCGGAGGCGAAGGATCTACAGCAATGACCCTCGAAAAGACCATGATCACAATAAAAACTTCGGAACGAGGGGCTTGAGGGTGCACGTTTTCCGGAACGATCAGGCATCATGGGGGTGTCGGCGCGGTTCGCGCCTTCCGATCGCCTTGCGGAGCGCCCTTCGGGGTACGAGCGGGGCTGATCGCTGCGAGTCAGGGGCCGATCATGCTTCAAGGAGGCTCTATAGACCCGCTGCTGGTCGGTGACGCTTGATCGTGGGTCCGGTTGTCAGTGCCGACCGATATGCTTCTGCCGTCCACTTCCGGTCCATCCCGAGCTTCGGACACGAGAGCCGAAGACCCCCGGTACGCCAGGGGTTAGCACGACCGGACTGGAAGTGTGACATGGCAGATCTGCGAAAGCCGGAAGAGCCGGACCGTGATCACGGGCGTGGCCCCACAAAGGCCGAGATCCTGATCGCGATCCTCACGGCTATCACGGCGCTCGCAGGCTGTGTGGAGCAGCTGGCGCGATAGCGTGCCGAACGTTTGATGGTAAGCCGGACGGTGGCAGGCCCAAGCAAAGCGGGCCCGGCCGTTACGTAGTCGGCCGGACCCACTCAACGACTCCACGCATGAGCCCGGCTCTGGTCTCTCACCACCAGGGCTGGGCTCTTCTGCCTGGAGCCCGCTTGTGACTCGCTCGCTACCGCGTTTCCGCTGGCAGCGTCGAAGTGGAAACTTCACTTCGTGTAGCTACAGCTCCGACTATAACTCGCTGGTCCCCGCTGGTCCTACCTGGTCCTCACAGGTTTTGGAGTGTCTTCGGTGCCTTGTCAAGCGGTATCGGGCTCCAGATTGCAGGCCGCACCTGCTGTTCTTCCCTCACCACTGCCCTCCCCAGCTTCCATCCCGTCTGCCGTCGACCCACACACCGTGGAGCGGGCGTGGTTCCTGGCGTCCAGGTGGAGCGCGCCACTGTACGAACGACCTGGACGCCAGGAGCCGCGTCTGCTCGGCTTCGCCTGGGTCGACGGCAGACGGGATGGAAGCTCCCGCGCACGCCACTACTCGGCCGGCACTCGCGAACGGCGCCCCGTCCATCTCGGAGCCTGAGCGCCCCCGCCGGAGGCATGTCTTTGGCCCGCGGTGACTTCCTCGCATCTGCCCGCAGCCCGCAGCGCGCCGCTTGGCGCGGCCAGCCGGGGCGAAGACAGAGGCAGGCCGCGCCGTCGAGCGGCGCGCGCCCGCGCCGTGCGCGGGCCTTGAACCCGTGAAGAAGGTTGTTACTCAGGCGACCGCTGGGATGCGCCACAGGGGCGCGTCGTACTGCTCCGGCCGGCTGTTGATGAGGAGTTGGCGCAGGTCATCGCGCTGCGAGCCGCTGAGGTTCAGGGCCTCGGTGATGCGGCGGAACGTCGTGTGGGTGACTCCGCGGGCTCGGGCTTCGGCCTCGAACTGGTCGAGCTGGGCCGAGATTGCTTCCGGGCCCAGCTTTGTCGGCTGCTGGTCGTTGAGCCACAGGGCCTTGTTGCGCTCGTAGTCGATCTCCGAGTAGCCGCAGATCTCGCGGCTGTGGGCTTCGGCCTCGTCGAGAGTCTCTGTCGCCATGATGGCTCGGGCTAGTTGGTTGCGGCTGACGGCGTCGTCCAGGTCGACCTTATGCACCCTGGGGCTGTCGTCCGTGAGTGGAACGGGAAGTCCCGCGTCCCGGATCTCGCACGTTCCTCGGACGCCCCTGGCCGCTGCCGCGAGCACCCCGGTGGCCTCGGATGGGTGCCATTCCAGGACGGAGCTGATCGCGTCCACGTCTCTCGCGGTGAACGTGTGGATGACGGGGCCCAGCATGCCGTCCACGTCTTCCGGCGGAAGTTCGCCGTCCAGGCCCGGCCCCGCCACCAGGAGCCGCACGGGCGCGTTCACCTGGCAGCACGCGGCAAGCGTGAGGGCGTCGGCGAGTGGGCTCTTCAGCGTGGGCTCGTCGCCCCGCGCGAGGATGTCCCCGCCCACGTCCAGGAGGTCGATCGACTCGGGCTCCAAGTGGCTCACCAAGTCTTCGAGTTGGTGCGTGAGGCCTTCGGCTCCTTGGTAGGGGTCGAGTAGCGCGAACGTGTGCGGGAGCTCCGCTGCGAGTCGGGGGAGCGTGGAGCCTGCGGGTGCGATCGGGCGGGCTTCCGCCGGCACTGACCAGACGGCCGGGGTGATGCGTTGCAGGCCGGTGAAGTCGGAGGCTCGCCGCGGGCCCGGTAGAGGGTCAATCAGGAGGCGGTCCCACGCGTACGTGAGGATCACCGCCTGGTCCTCGTCGCCGTACAGGGCGGCGTGAAGCATGGCGGCGGCGACTGCGTCGCCTCCTCCTCCTGCTGCGACGATCAACCGCGTCATGCGATCAGCCTACGGGGTCCCAGGTTGACCACTCACCCTATAGTGGCCAGAGGCCATAGCCACTTGGACTAGGAGGGCAGATGCCTCAGATCGAAGAGGCTCAGCCGAAGTATCTCCAGATCGCGCACTACATCCGCGATCAGATCCTTCGGGGTGACCTGCGACCGGGGGACGAGGTGCCGTCGGAGCGGCAACTCGCCGCGGACTGGAAGGTGTCCCGGCCCACGGCCGCGCGGTCGCTGGAAGCGCTGAGTCATCAGGGGCTGGTCGAGAAGCGCCAGGGGTCGGGTACGTATGTGCGGAGCCTGGAGGTCAATCGGCGGGCCCGTGAGCTGTACGGGCGTGCCCGGCAGACCGGGAAGATCTACACGCCCGGTGAGTACGCGGTGATCACTTCGGCTGGTTGGCTGGAGGCGCCGGACTACGTGGCTGAGGCCTTGGGCCTGGTGAAGGACCGACGAGCCGTGCACCGCCGGCGCGTGACGAACAACCAGGACGGTCCCATCACCCTGTCCACCTCGTGGTTCGCTCCGGAGGTCGGGCAGCGGGCGCCCAAGCTGATGGATCCCGAGCGGATCCAGGAAGGGACGCTCATGTACGTCGAGAGGATGACTGGGCGTCAGGGGAGCTACGCCGAAGACCGGATGTGCGCTCGGGCCGCTACCGAGGAGGAGGCGGCCGACCTGCGGTTGGAGCAGGGATCCGCGGTGCTCATCGTCCATCACGTCGTCTTCGACCTCCAGGACCGGCCTCTGGAGTTCGCCGAAGCCACCTACCCGCCGCACCGCTGGGCGTTCGAGCAGGGCTATCCGCTCACCTGACGGCTCGCCAGTTGAGGCGAACCGCTTGCGCGTCGCAAGTGGCTAATGCCACCATCCAGGAAGTGGCTAAGGCCACTTGGATTGGAAAAGGGCACGACGTGACGAGTCGGCGGCCGGAACAGGGTGCGCGGTTAGCCTGCCGAGGATGCCGGGGGCGTGGGTGGAAGCGCGTCGGCTCCCGAACGGCGCTGGCGCTCTCCACGGCCCATGACCGCAGCCGTGCCACGTCGAAGCGGCGCTGTCTCGACTGCGACGGCAGCGGCAAGGAGTGAACACCCATGGCCTTTGTGATCGACCGCTACAGCGGGCCCGGCTCGGCGCGACTCGGAGCGATGACCTTGCACCCGGAGCCTGAGTCGGTACCGCGGGCCCGGCGCTGGTTCCGGCGGTTCATCGCTCCCTACGACCCGGCCTGTTCCGTCGACGACTGCGTACTGATGATCTCGGAGCTGGTGACCAACGCGATCCGCTACGGGCGGTCGGATGAGCCCTGGCTCGTGCGGGTGGAGTGGTTCCGCGAGGGGGCCTCGCTCCGGGTGGAGGTGCACAACCCGGGTTTCCCGGCGCACGTGCGGATGCGGCATCCGGAAGCCAACGACGCCCACGGGCGAGGGCTGCTCTTGGTCGACTCCATCGCCGACTCCTGGCACTCCGGACCCAGCTATTTCGGCGGAACCGTCGTCTCCTTCGTTGTGGCTGATGCTTGGCCGGCGTGACGGGATTGCCCACCTCGTCTACTGCCGGTGTGCAAGTGTCGCTAGTCTGGTTGACCAGTTGACTTGGCCAATCTCGACAGGCGGCGTTCATGGCGTATGAAGTGGAGCCACCGAAGTACGTGCGCCTCGCGCAGACGATCCAGCGTCGCATCGAGGACGGCACGTACGCGCCGGGTACCCGCGTCCCCAGTGAGAACCAGTTGGTGCAGGCCTTCGGCATGTCCCGTCCGACCGTCGTGCGGGCGCTGGAGCTGCTGAAGCGGGACGGGTGGCTTGAGTCCCGGCAGGGGTACGGCACGATCGTCCGCGGGCGCCCGGAAGTCGTCGAGCAGAAGGACCGGCGGGGCCGTGAGGCGCTGGAGCGTGACGAGTCGCAGAGTCCGGGCCGATTGATCGAGGTCAAGCATGTGGCTGTCCCGGCTCGGGTCGCCTCGGCGCTTGGCCTGCCGAAGAAGGCTGAAGGCCTGGTGCGCCGCTTCTTGGTCGAAGAGGACGGCGAAGCGGTCGAGTTGGTCTCGTCGTACTTCCCCGCCGGCCTGGTCGAGGGTACCGAGTTGGGGGTCGCTGAACCCCTGAGCGGCAGTGCCCGAGAACACGTCGAAGCGCGGAAGAAGGTCCGCTACGACCACGTGATCGAGCGGGTGTCCGCTCGCCTGCCCGAAGCTCGCGAAGCTGAGTTGCTCGATCTGCCGGACGGCGTGCCCGTGCTGAGCGTCCTGGTCGTCGCGTGCGACGCCTCCGGTCGAGCCTTGCAGGTCACTGACGTGCTGCTCCCGGCTGACCGGCAGGAACTCGAAGACACCTACCGCCTGAACTGACCCGCGTGGGGCGACTTGCGCGCGATAGCAACTTGACAAGTCAACCTGGTATTCGAACTTGCTAAGTCAACGTGTCAGGTCGGCGGGTTGATCGACTTCAAGAAGGAGCAATCCCTGTGCGTGTGATCCGCGTTGACGCCTCGACCGCCACGATCCTCCTCACCGAAGCCCCGGCGCCGAAGGTGCGCGACCGGCAGACCGGTGAGATCGCCAAGGATGCGATGACCGGTGAGGCGCTGATGACCGTCGGCGTCGTCTACATCGACGAGGGCGAGTCGTCGCTGATCCAGGTGACCGACCCGGAGAGTGGCGTGACCGAGGGTCTGACCGTCGGCGCTCCCGTCTCGCTGCCGGGTCTGGTGGCGCGGCCGTGGGAGAGCGTGTTCAGCGGTCAGCAGCGGCACGGCATCGCCTACCGGGCGACCGCCGTCGCTCCGGGCGCCTTCCCGATGGCTGAGGCGGGCTGATCGCCGTGACGGACCTGGTGACGCTGGCTGAGCTGGGCGGTCCGCTCGCTGCGATAGGCGGCGCCGCGTAGGGCACGACGTGACGAGTCGGCGGCCGGAACAGGGTGCGCGGTTAGCCTGCCGAGGATGCCGGGGGCGTGGGTGGAAGCGCGTCGGCTCCCGAACGGCGCTGGCGCTCTCCACGGCCCATGACCGCAGCCGTGCCACGTCGAAGCGGCGCTGTCTCGACTGCGACGGCAGCGGCAAGGAGTGAACACCCATGGCCTTTGTGATCGACCGCTACAGCGGGCCCGGCTCGGCGCGACTCGGAGCGATGACCTTGCACCCGGAGCCTGAGTCGGTACCGCGGGCCCGGCGCTGGTTCCGGCGGTTCATCGCTCCCTACGACCCGGCCTGTTCCGTCGACGACTGCGTACTGATGATCTCGGAGCTGGTGACCAACGCGATCCGCTACGGGCGGTCGGATGAGCCCTGGCTCGTGCGGGTGGAGTGGTTCCGCGAGGGGGCCTCGCTCCGGGTGGAGGTGCACAACCCGGGTTTCCCGGCGCACGTGCGGATGCGGCATCCGGAAGCCAACGACGCCCACGGGCGAGGGCTGCTCTTGGTCGACTCCATCGCCGACTCCTGGCACTCCGGACCCAGCTATTTCGGCGGAACCGTCGTCTCCTTCGTTGTGGCTGATGCTTGGCCGGCGTGACGGGATTGCCCACCTCGTCTACTGCCGGTGTGCAAGTGTCGCTAGTCTGGTTGACCAGTTGACTTGGCCAATCTCGACAGGCGGCGTTCATGGCGTATGAAGTGGAGCCACCGAAGTACGTGCGCCTCGCGCAGACGATCCAGCGTCGCATCGAGGACGGCACGTACGCGCCGGGTACCCGCGTCCCCAGTGAGAACCAGTTGGTGCAGGCCTTCGGCATGTCCCGTCCGACCGTCGTGCGGGCGCTGGAGCTGCTGAAGCGGGACGGGTGGCTTGAGTCCCGGCAGGGGTACGGCACGATCGTCCGCGGGCGCCCGGAAGTCGTCGAGCAGAAGGACCGGCGGGGCCGTGAGGCGCTGGAGCGTGACGAGTCGCAGAGTCCGGGCCGATTGATCGAGGTCAAGCATGTGGCTGTCCCGGCTCGGGTCGCCTCGGCGCTTGGCCTGCCGAAGAAGGCTGAAGGCCTGGTGCGCCGCTTCTTGGTCGAAGAGGACGGCGAAGCGGTCGAGTTGGTCTCGTCGTACTTCCCCGCCGGCCTGGTCGAGGGTACCGAGTTGGGGGTCGCTGAACCCCTGAGCGGCAGTGCCCGAGAACACGTCGAAGCGCGGAAGAAGGTCCGCTACGACCACGTGATCGAGCGGGTGTCCGCTCGCCTGCCCGAAGCTCGCGAAGCTGAGTTGCTCGATCTGCCGGACGGCGTGCCCGTGCTGAGCGTCCTGGTCGTCGCGTGCGACGCCTCCGGTCGAGCCTTGCAGGTCACTGACGTGCTGCTCCCGGCTGACCGGCAGGAACTCGAAGACACCTACCGCCTGAACTGACCCGCGTGGGGCGACTTGCGCGCGATAGCAACTTGACAAGTCAACCTGGTATTCGAACTTGCTAAGTCAACGTGTCAGGTCGGCGGGTTGATCGACTTCAAGAAGGAGCAATCCCTGTGCGTGTGATCCGCGTTGACGCCTCGACCGCCACGATCCTCCTCACCGAAGCCCCGGCGCCGAAGGTGCGCGACCGGCAGACCGGTGAGATCGCCAAGGATGCGATGACCGGTGAGGCGCTGATGACCGTCGGCGTCGTCTACATCGACGAGGGCGAGTCGTCGCTGATCCAGGTGACCGACCCGGAGAGTGGCGTGACCGAGGGTCTGACCGTCGGCGCTCCCGTCTCGCTGCCGGGTCTGGTGGCGCGGCCGTGGGAGAGCGTGTTCAGCGGTCAGCAGCGGCACGGCATCGCCTACCGGGCGACCGCCGTCGCTCCGGGCGCCTTCCCGATGGCTGAGGCGGGCTGATCGCCGTGACGGACCTGGTGACGCTGGCTGAGCTGGGCGGTCCGCTCGCTGCGATAGGCGGCGCCGCGTATGCACGGCACGCCTACCCGGCGGCGTACTGGTCCACGGTCGGGCTGCCGCTCTCGGTGGCCCGGCTGCTGGCCTCCTACTCCTCGACCATGGACGCCTGCGGCCTGACCGTCGAGCCGTCTCGGTGGCGGGCGCTGGTCGTCCGGGCGGCCACCCGGCGTGAGGTACGGCCGGTGCCTCCTCGGAGGGGCATCATCCGTCCGACCTCGACCGGCCTCCGTATGCGGCTGCGGCTGGCTCCGGGACAGGAGCCGGCAGACGTGGCGGTCTCGGCCGAACGCCTTCGGCACGCCTGGGGCGTCCATGCCGTCCACGTACGGGACGTCAAGCCGGGTGTCGTCGAGCTGCGGCTCGTCGGCTTCGATGTGCTGCGGAAGGTGCGGATGCCCCGTCGCCTCGATGGCGGGCCGCTTCGGGTGCCGGTGGCGTTACGGGAGGACGCGACCGCGTTCGTACGGGACTACCGGACCGTGCCGCATGAGCTGGTGCTCGGCGCCACGCTCTCGGGCAAGTCCATGTACCTGCGGAACCTGCTGACCGGGCTGGCCGCTCAGCCGATCGTCCTGGTCGGGATCGACTGCAAGCGCGGGGTCGAACTGGCGCCGTTCGGCGCCCGGTTGTCCGCTCTGGCGACCGACCCCGAGCAGGCGGCCGAGCTGCTTCCCGTACTCGTGAAGGAGATGGAGGACCGATACGACCTGATCAAGGCCCGGCAGGGCATCGCGCCCGGCACCCCGGAAGAGCTGATCACCTCGGACATCTGGGGCCTGCCGGAGGACGAACGCCCCGCTCCCATCGTGCTGTTCGTCGACGAGGTGGCCGAACTCTTCCTCGTCGCCACACGGAAGGAGGAGGAACGGCGCGACGAGATGGTCACCCAGCTCATCCGGCTCGCCCAACTCGGCCGGGCCGCCGGGATCTACCTCGAAGTCTGCGGGCAGCGCTTCGGCGCCGAGCTGGGCAAGGGCGCGACCATGCTCCGCGCTCAGCTCACCGGACGCGTCTGCCACCGCGTGAACGACGAAGCCTCCGCCAAGATGGCGCTCGGCGACATCGCCCCTGAGGCCGTCCTGGCGGCCTGCGCCATCGCCCCCGAGCTGCCCGGCCTGGCCGTCGTCGGTGACACCTCCGGCGGCTGGTCCCGGATCCGCACCCCCTACCTCTCCCTCGCCGACGCCGCGGCCACCTGCCGCGAGACGGCGCACCTCGCCCCCGACGTACCGGCGCTCGATCCCTTCCGGCCGTACGCCCCGCCGACGCCGGTAGAGGCTTCAGGGCCCGTGGTCACGGCTCGCCCGGTCACCGAGTAGGCCCACCAGTTCCCACGGCCGGCACGGCCGTCCCGTGCCAAGTCCCTACCCCCTCCATGCCCGGAATCGGAAGGAGTCGCGCCGTGCGTGCCCTGCCCGTCCGCCTCGACGCCGTACTCGTCCAAGCACTGATCGCCGCCGCGCTGTCCTTCGCCCACCTGCACGACCTGGCCTCGGCCGCCGGACAGCACGGATGGAAGGCATGGGCATACCCCGTCTCCGTCGACCTGCTGTTGGTGGCGGCCTGGCGGCAACTCCGCTCCGGCGGGGCGAAAGCGGCCGGTTGGGGTTGGTTCCTCGTGGCCCTGACCGCCTCACTCGGCGCCAACGTCGCCACGGCCGGGCTGCTCGACCTGGGCGCCGTACCGGCCTGGCTGCGCATCCTCGTCGCCGGATGGCCCGCGGTCGCCTTCCTCGGCGGCACGCTGCTCGCCCACGGAGGAACCGCGGACGTTCCAGCGGAGGAACGCGAGTCGGCCCCGGAACCTCCAGTGCCCGAAGCACCTGCCACTGCCCCCGAATTGCCCGCCGTGGATCCGGTACCGGCTCCGCCCTCGACAACCCCCGTTCCGCCGGCGCTCGTCACGCTCGCGCGCAAGGTCGCCGACGAGCACCGCGCCCGGACCGGAACGCCCATCGACACCCCGACCCTTCGCGCCCGGCTCGGCGTCCCGCTGCCACTGGCCGAAGCCATCTCCGCCCAACTCACCTGACCCCGGAGGACTTTCCACCGTGCGCCCGTCCACGCTCCGCGCGCTGAAACGCGCCGCCGAGCTGACCCGACAGAACCGCCTCACCGAAGCCGTGCTCATCGCCGAACCGGTGATCCTCGCCGCCGACAGCTACGAGGGCGACGAGATCTTGCGATGGCTGGCCGAGCACGTCACCGACTTCACCGGCGAGAACGACAAGGAGACCCCGTGATGCCCGCCAACCGCCGCTTCCGCAACGTCGTCCGCATCGGTCCCGTCCAGGTCGCCACCTACTACGACGGCCGGGGCCGGGAGAAGCACACCGCCGCCTGCACGGCTCCGTGCTGCGGATTCGCCATGGACTACGACAGCCGCGCCGCCGCCGAGCTGGCCGCCCGCACCCACCGCTGCGCCGTCCGCTGAGGAGCCCTCGTGACCCTCTCGCTGCCGCTCGTCTTCGTCCTGGGCCTCATCGCCTGGGCCGCGATCAAGTTCCTCGGCATCCGGCTCTGGGTCGCCGTCGTGATCGCGCTGTTCGGCTTCTGGCTCTCGCACACCTTCCTCGCCCCCGCCATCGAGTCCGGCACCCGTTCCGGGGTGGGGGTCGTCAACGGCACCGACAAGTGACAAGGAGTACCGCGATGTTCCGCCCGAAGCTCCCCGAGACGCCGTGCGTCCCGAGCATCACCGCGCACAACCCGCAGGACTGCACCCCGGCTTACCCGGCCAGTCGCCCGGTTGCCCCGTACGTGGGTGTCGGCGCGGTCGCCGCCGTGGTCGTCGTCGGCATCGTGCTCACTGCGCTCCTGGCGGCAGTCGCCATCTCGGCCGTGTCCGTGGCCATCGCCGCCGTGGTCCTGCGCTCCCTCATCAGCAGCGCCAACAAGCGCTGACCGGCCGCCGGGGCGGCAAACGCCGCCAAGCATCCCGCCGTCCCGGGGCCGTCCCTCCCAACCGCCGAAACAGCCGAAAGGAAGCACCATCATCGCCCGGCAGACTCCGCCACCGCTGGCGGAACTCTCCATGCTGGCCTCCCTCGGCACCATGCCCGAGCTGGCCCGCCAACTCTCCGGCCTGGGCGGCTGCACCCACCCGGTCCGCCTCGACGGCCACCGCACCGAGTACGCGGTCAACGCGACGACTGGCGAGATCGGCCGCGTCGTGCACCACCTGGACTCCACCACCCTCCCCGCCGGGAACCTCCTCGTCCGCTGCAACAACCGCCGCGCCACCCGGTGCCCGGCCTGCGCCGAGACTTACCGCCGCGACACCTACCACCTGATCACCGCCGGACTCCGAGGCGGCAAGGGCACGCCCGAACAGGTCGCCAAGCACCCGCGCGTCTTCGCCACCCTCACGGCCCCCAGCTTCGGCCCGGTCCACAACCGCCCCTCCAGCGGCCGGGACTGCCGCTGCGGTGTCCGGCACGAGGAAGGTGACGCCGTCCTGGGGACGCCCCTCAACCCGGACACCTACGACTACGAAGCCGCGGTGCTGTGGAACGCACACGCCGGAGCCCTTTGGCGGCGCTTCTCGATCTACCTCCGCCGGGAGGTCGCCAAGCGCGCCGGCCTCACCCAGCGCGCGTTCCGGCACCATGCCCGGATCTCCTTCGCCAAGGTGGCTGAGTACCAGAAGCGGGGCGCCGTCCACTTCCACGCCGTGATCCGCCTCGACGGCCCGGAGGGCGGCGACTCCCCGCCTCCCGCTTGGGCCACGGCCGAGCTGCTGACCGATGCCATCCGGGCTGCTGCCACCGCCGCGCGGATCGACGGACCGGTGATCGACGATCGGGCCCACACCTTCGTCTTCGGCCGTCAGCTCGATGTCCGCACGATCCGTTCTGCCGACTTCGACGACGGCCAGGAGCTGACCGAGCGGGCCGTAGCGGCGTACATCGCCAAGTACGCCACCAAGGGCGCCGAAACAGCGACCGGCACCTTGGACCGTCCGATCAGGTTCCTCGCCGAGCTCTCCCAAGCACGGATCACCGAGCACGCCCGGCGCATGATCCGCACCGCCTGGGCCCTCGGGGCGCGCCCCGAGCTGGCAGACCTACGCCTGCGGGCCTGGGCCCACATGCTCGGCTTCCGCGGCCACTTCTCCACCAAATCCCGCCGCTACTCCACCACCCTCGGCGCCCTCCGTGACGCTCGCGCCGACTGGCGCCGGGCCCAAGCGGCTCCGCCCGTCCCGCAGGACGGCGAAACCACGCTCGTCCTCGCCCACTGGGTCTTCGCCGGTACCGGCCTCTCCCGCGCCGAAGCCTGGCTTGCCGAATCCCTCGAACCCGCCCCCGGAACGGAAGGAGAGCCGACCACATGAACGACCGCTATCTCTCGGTGGACCAGGTCGCCGAGCTGCTCGGTACGACTGCCCGTTTCCCCCGGCGGCTCATCGAGGAGCGGCGCATCCGGTACGTGAAGGTCGGTCGGCACGTCCGCATCCCGGTGAGTGCGGTCGAAGAGTTCATCGCGTCCCACACGGTGGAGCCGCGCAGGCGGCCCGGTGCCCGTTACGGGAGGGCTGCCTGATGGCCAACAGCAAGGGCAGGCGGCGCCGGTTCGGGGCGATCAGGCGGCTTCCCTCCGGTCGGTACCAGGCGCGCTATCCCGGCCCGGACGGTGTGATGCGTCCGGCTCCCTTCACCTTCGAGACGACGGCCGATGCGGATGACTGGCTCGCTGAGAAGCAGACTGAAATCCGCCGGGGTGAGTGGAGGGACCCGGAGGCCGGCGCGGTGAGCTTCCGGGCCTACGCCGACAAGTGGGTGGAGGAACGCGAGTTGGCTCCGCTCACCCGGGACCTCTACCGCTACCTCCTCGACAAGCACCTGACCGCCTTCGCGGACCTGGACCTGGACGAGATCACCGCACCCCGCGTCCGTGAGTGGCGAGCCGAACGGCTGCGACTCACCGGCGCCAAGACGATCACCGCGAAGGCGTACCGGCTCCTGAAGGCCATCATGGAGACGGCCGTCGACGACGAACTGATCCAGCGCAACCCGTGCCGGATCAAGGGCGCCGGTAAGGAAAAGGCGGCCGAGCGGCGCATCGCCACCGTCGCCCAGGTCGATGCGCTCGCCGACGCTGTGGGGATGCGGTGGCGGCTGATGGTGTACCTCGGCGCCTACGGTCCGATGCGACCGGAGGAGCTGGCCGGTCTCCGTCGCCGGGACGTCGACGTCGACAACCTGCGCATCAGAATCCGCCTCGCCGAGCCGGAGCGGATGAACGGCCGGCGGGTCCAGGGCGACACCAAGTCGGAGGCCGGGACCCGGACTGTGATTCTTCCCGCGTTCCTCCGCCGGGAGCTCCGTTGGCACTTGGAGAGCTACGCCGAGCCGGGGCCGGACGGGCTGATCTTCGTCGGGGAGAAGGGAGCTCCGTTCCGGCGCAGCACCTTCGGGCGGAAGTGGCGCAGGGCGCGGGAGATCGTCGGCATGCCCGAGGGCTTCCGGTTCTACGACCTCCGCCACACGGGGCACACGCTGTCCACGCGGTCCGGTGCCACCCTCAAGGACACGATGGTCCGCTCCGGGCAGTCCTCCGAGAAGGCCGCGCTGATCTACCAGCACTCCGACGAGGAGCGGCAGGAAGAGGTCGCCGCCGGCCTCGACGCCACCGTCCGGAAGGCTCGGGCTGAGGCTGCCAAGAAGGCGGCCGAGGAGCCTTCTGGCACGAATCTGGCACGCGGCGAGTGATCACCGAGGACAGCAAAAAGGCCCGGGTCTCTGACCTGGGCCTTCATCGTGGAGCGGGTGACGAGAATCGAACTCGCGCTCTCAGCTTGGGAAGCTGATGTTCTACCATTAAACTACACCCGCGTAAGACGCCGACCGTAGTCGATGTCCAAGCGCTCGCCTACTGTACCTCATCACGGGCCCCCGGTCTCAAGCCGAGGGGCCCGAGCGTGTTTCGGGGGGTGATGGGGCTGCGGGGGGCCGGAGTTGGGGCGTACGGTGGAGGGGTGGGTGAGGGTCCCGGTGGGGCCGGAGTGCCGCCTGGAGGGGCGTCCCTTTGATCCCGTACTGTGGCTTTTGTCGTCGGGCAGGCCAGCCAGACGCGGCTCTTTGGGGAAGGGACTCTAGGACTTGATGGAGCGCACCGTCGTCCGTTGTGCCGATGGGCACGTGTTCAGCACCGCTTCGTTCCCGATGCAGCAGGCCGAGCGGCTCGGCCCCGGTCGGCTCGTGAGGTGTCCACGGTGTGCCCGGCTCCGCAGTGTGGTGCCGGTGGCTTTGGAGAAGCGGTAGGGCTGCAGTAGAGCAGCGATAGCACGAAGAGACACAGCGCGCGGCGTCGCCACGATTGTGGGGGCTCCGCGCGCCTTGCGTATCCTCAGGGCGTGCTTCTCTCAGACAAGGACATCCGGGCCGAGATCGACGCCGGGCGGGTACGGATCGATCCCTACGACGAATCCATGGTGCAGCCGTCGAGCATCGACGTGCGGCTCGACCGCTACTTCCGGGTGTTCGAGAACCACCGCTACCCCCACATCGACCCCTCGATCGAGCAGCCGGACCTCACCCGGCTCGTCGAGCCGGACGGGGACGAGCCCTTCATCCTTCATCCCGGGGAGTTCGTCCTCGCCTCCACCTACGAGGTGATCACGCTCCCCGACGACCTCGCCTCACGGCTCGAGGGCAAGAGTTCGCTCGGGCGGCTGGGGCTGGTCACTCACTCCACCGCCGGGTTCATCGACCCCGGGTTCTCCGGGCACGTGACCTTGGAGCTGTCGAATCTCGCGACCTTGCCGATCAAGCTCTGGCCCGGGATGAAGATCGGGCAACTGTGCATGTTCCGGCTCAGCTCCCCCGCCGAGTTCCCCTACGGCAGCGACCGCTACGGGTCCCGCTACCAGGGGCAGCGCGGGCCCACCGCCTCCCGGTCCTACGTGAATTTCCACAGGACGCAGGTATGAGCGACGCAGGTATGAGCGACGCAGGTATAGCGACGCAGGTATGAGCTACGCAGGTATGAGCCATGCAGGAATGAACGACGCGCGCGAGAGCCTCACTTACGAACAGTTCGGCGACGCCGTGCGCCAGCTTGCCCAGACCATCGCCGACGACGGGTACGAGCCGGACATCGTGCTGTCCATCGCCCGGGGTGGCGTCTTCGTCGCGGGCGGGCTCGCCTACGCCCTCGACTGCAAGAACATCCACCTCGTGAATGTGGAGTTCTACACGGGGGTGGGGACCACGCTGGAGATGCCGGTCATGCTCGCGCCCGTCCCCAACGCCATCGACTTCTCCGACAAGAAGGTCCTGATCACCGACGACGTCGCTGACACCGGCAAGACGCTCAAGCTGGTGCGCGACTTCTGCCTCGACACCGTCGCCGAGGTGCGCAGCGCCGTCATCTACGAGAAGTCCCACTCCCTCGTGAAGTGCGAGTACGTCTGGAAGCGCACCGACAAGTGGATCAACTTCCCCTGGAGCGTGTTGCCTCCAGTACGTAAGTCTGGGGAGCCGATCACTCCCTCGAGGGAAGCGCTCTGACCTGCGGCTGCGTCTGCATGCTCAAGAAGGGAGCGCTCACCCTGCTCGGTATTCCCGAGCATCCCCGCCGGCTGATTGCATCCTCGCCCACTGGACCTACGCCGGCCACGGCCACGTCCCCGGCGAATCCTGGCTGGCCGCCAACATCCGCCGGGGCATCCGACTCAAGTGCGAAAGGGCACGTGAGGAACTGGCTGGGGGTGTTCGAGGAGCAGCCTGCTAGGCGGCCTCAGTCGCGTGTGGGTACCTGGGGCGCTCCTTTCGCGGGGGTGGGCTTGTTGCCGGCCGCGTCAGTCGGCGCGACGAGTCCTTACGCCGTCGGCCTCGAAGTCGTAGATGTTCCGATTGATCCGGAGACCGTCGACAGCGCCGATCCACATGTGGTCGCGGCCCTTGCCTACCGAGACGGTGTAGATGGTCGGCGCCTCGCCGCCGTCATTGAGCGAGGCCTTCATCTGCTCGAAGGAGCACCTGGCGGCCTGGGTACAGGCGGTCTCGTTGCCCGTGAGGTACCAGTAGCCGGTTGAGGTGGCGTCGATGAACGGGCTCCAACGGCCCGTCACCGGGGCCGCATCCGGCACCCACACCATCGTGGAGTAGTTGTCGCTTGGGTGCGCGTCCACGTTCGGATCGATCTCGAACCTGATGTTCGGCATGTTGTCCGGGCCGCCGTAGCCGATGTTCTCGCTGGTCTGGAAGACGTGGAAACCGAGGTTCTTCAGGCCCAGCACCGGGTCGCCGAGGAAATCGACCTCGTTGCCGAAGTCGACCTTCTCACTGGGAGGAGTCTGCGAGGTGGACCGGTCCGCCACCTCGATTCCAAGGCTGCCCTGTCCGTAGGGCGGCCTGGCGGAGGGTCCCTGCACGTCGAACGAGCCGAATGGGCCATTCCTCAGAGCGGCGACGGGAGAGCCCATCGTGTTGCGGGTGATCACGCCCCAGTGTTCTGAGCGTGCTTGGTTTTCGTCTGCGGCGGCAGACACCGATCCTGGGACGGTCGAGGCGACGATTGCGGCCAGTGCTGCGACCGCAAGCGCTCTTGCCCCCTCATGCCAAAGCGAGCGTTCACACTCACTCCTTCCGGGTAGTTGACGGGCCGGACATGCGCCGGTGCCCGTCCGGCGCGACGCACGCCACCGTATATGACTCTCAGTAGTGGCACGGCCATGGCACGCTATATATATCTGGATATTTACGTCTCTAACGCAGCGATTCATCTGGGCTTCAGTCACTCTCCGTGTGACTTCTCGGGGTGATGAGGACGTCCTTGACCAGCAGCGGCAGGACGCGCTGACTCCCGCGCATACGAGAGGGGCTCCCTGCCGGCCGGCAGGGAGCCCCTCTGTCGTACGGAAACCCCTAGAACGTGCCCAGCTTCACGATCGACAGCAGCGCGATGAGCTGGATCGCCGAGGCAGCGAGCGCCTTCGGCCACGGCAGGTCGTGGGAGCGGCTGACCATGAGGGTCAGCAGGGCGCCGGCCGCCACCCAGGTGGCCCAGCCCAGGAGCTGGACGAAGCCGGCGTCGCCGCCGAAGAACATGGCGAAGAGCAGGCGCGGTGCGTCCGTGATGGACATGATCAGCATGGACAGGCCGACCGTGGGCTGCCAGGCGCCGTCGCCACCGAGCTGGCGGGCCAGGGTATGGGTGACCACGCCCAGGATGAAGGAGCTGATCACCATCGCCACGGCTGTGATCAGGACGATCGGGACCGCGTTGGAGAGTGTGGCGTGGATCGCGTCCTGGCGGGCGCCGTCGAAGCCGAAGACGGCCAGCAGACCGTAGAGCAACGTCACGATGAGGGCGGGGCCCCACATCGTGTAGTCGCGCATCTGGAGGAACGTCTGGTTGGGGGACAGGACGATGCCCCTCAGCAGCTCCTTCCAGTGCAGGCGGGGGCCGATCGGCCCGGCCGGGGCCGAGCCCGCGTGGTAGGTCCCGCCCTGGCTGTAGGGGTCCTCGCCGATTGCGAAGGCCTGGGTGTGACCCGGCTGGTTGGCCGCGTACGGGTCGGGGCCGACCTGCGGGTAGGAGCCGTCGCCGAAGTACTCCGGCTCGCCCTGGCCGCCGTAGGCACTGTTCTGGCCGCCGTAGCCGCCGCTTGCCTGGGGCCACTGGCCGGCCCTGCCGCCTCCGTACGGCGGTTGCTGCTGCGGGTACGGCTGCGGCGCCGGGGGGTAGCCGTACGACGGTCCCCGCGGGGCCTGCTGTCCGTACGGGGGTTGTTGCGGTTGCGCTTGCGGGGCGCGGTCGTCCCGGCCGCCGCGTCCGATCCTGAATCCAGCCACGTAATCGAACGTACCTGGTCCCACAGAGTGACGTGCCGGACCCGGGTGTCCGGGCCCGCCTTTGCGGCCGACCTGTGACATCCCCTCTAGGGGATGTCATGGGGGGACGGCAGTGGTGGTTCAAGGTTTGGCGTACGGAGGCTCGCTCGGCGAAGTTCAGTCGGCGAGGCTCGGTCCGGTCGGCTAGGTTCAGCCGGCGGAGTCCAGCCGGCGAAGTTCAGTCGGCGGAGTCCAGCCGGCGAAGTTCGCGCCGAAGTACGGCGTGCCCGTCGTCGAGATGCCCGAGTCGCCCGGCCAGATGCTGCGTGCGCCGGTCGTGGTGATCTTCGTGCCGTTGGACGGCAGGTAGGTGACCGCGTCGTCGCCGCTGTTCTCGGCCGAGCCCGCGATCAGGTCCGCCTTGCCGTCGCCGGTGACGTCGCCGAGCTTGACGTCCAGGCCGAGGTTGTCGTCCTTCTCGTCGTTGCCGCGGACGCCCGGGTCGTTCTGCCCGAAGGCCTGGGCGCCGGAGGTGCTGATGCCGTACGCCGAGCCGTAGAGGACGGTGAGCATGCCGGTGTTGGCGACGCCGTTCAGGTTCTCGCCGGGGGCGCCGATCACCAGGTCCAGGTACTTGTCGCCGTTGATGTCGCCGAGGTCCAGCTCGTAGCCGAAGTTGTCGCTCTTCTCCGAGCTGCCGGGGACGCCCGCCGTGTCCTGGGTGATGCCGGTGGCCGAGCCGGGGCCGCTCGCCGTGCCGTAGGTGATCCAGACCTTGCCGCCCTTGGCGGCGTCGGGGATCGTCGTGCCGTCGCTCGTGGTGGAGTCCCACTCGGCGCCGCTGACGATGTCGCCGTAGCCGTCGCCGTGATGTCGCCGATCGCGGTGATGATGCCGGGCTTGAGGGCCTTGGCGGACGCCGTGCTCAGGCCGCTCGGCGTGCCGGGCACCCAGTAGTTGCGGTTCCAGCCGTACTCGGTCTCGGTCTCCAAGCCGTCGACCACCAGGTCGGTACGGCCGTCGCCGTTGACGTCGCCGGCGGTCAGGTTCAGGGCGCCGATGCCGTCGCCGGAGTAGACCGGGGGCTTGATCGTGTAGTGGCCGTCGGCCGTGCCGGACGAGTTGAAGCCGCCCTTGAAGACGTAGATCGTGGAGTGGTTGCTGCCCACGGCCAGGAAGCGGCCCCAGTTGTCGTGGGCGGACGGGGCCGGGTCGGCGACGGTGACACCCTTGCCGGTGATGCCGGACGCCGAGCCCCACAGGATGGCGACGCCGCCGCCGTCGACGTCGTTGCCGACGTCCTCGCCCGGGGAGCCGACGGCGAGGTCGTCGTAGCCGTCGTGGTTGAAGTCGGCGTACGCCGAGTCGGAGCCGAACGCGTCGCCGGTCTCGGCGGTGCCGGGGTTGCCGGCCGTGTCCTGGCTGATCGTGGAGCCGTGGCCGTCGCGCTGAAGCGGCCCAGGGCCACGTCGACGCCGGCCGGGAGGACGGTGCCGGCGCGGGTGGGCCCGTTGGGGCCGCCGAGGAGCACTGCAGACGTGGCGGTGCCCTCCGTCGCACGGACCACGAGGTCGTCGTATCCGTCGCGGTCGACGTCGGCCGCCGGGCCGGTGGGGACCTCGCCGGGGGACGGGATCGGGGCGCCGGCCGCGCGCGGGGCCCCCGTACGGCTGAACGGGCCCCGCAGAAAGCTGAGTCGGCCTCCTGAGGCGTGGACGACGAGGTCCTTTGCGCCGTCGCCGTCGAAGTCGCCGCACACCGGCTGGTCGGGCCAGTCGTTGCAGAAACGGGCCCGGGCGGGGACGGCGAGCTGCACGGCGCGGCCGGTCAGACCGTCGGGGGAGCCGAAGAGGATCTGCAGCGGTACGGGCGGCTGCCCCTGCCCGTCGTACGGCGGGTCGGTGGACACCACCAGGTCGGTGAAGCCGTCCCTGTCCAGGTCGCAGCTCGCCTCCGCGTCGAAGACGGCGGGGAGCCGGCCCTTCGTGCGGGCCGCGTTCCTCGGCGGGCTCAGCAACTGCCGGGCGCCGGGGTGAGTCCGTGCGGGCCGCCGTAGACGACGCCGATGCCGGCGTTGTCGGCGTGGCTCTGCTCCTTCACCAGGTCGTTGAGGACGAGATCGCGGTGGCCGTCGCCGTTGAAGTCGTCGGGGGTCCTGCTGCCCGTGCCGCGCGGGACGGGGAGTCGAGCCGGGGCGCTGGCGGCCTTTACGGGCTGGTGACCGGCTCCGGCGTCCGTGGCCGGCCCGCAAGCGGCGAGCAGCAGCAGGCAGCCCACGGTCGCCGTTCCCGTCCCGCCTCTTCGCACGCGCATCGTTGACCTCGCCAGGACCAGGGACAACAACCCCGTCATGATGCACGTGTTCGAGTGGTGCGACAGCCGATGTCGGCCACGGGCCTGGGGTGTCCTGGTGGGCTCTGCGGCGGCACCGGGCAGGATGGGACCATGAGCGTAGTCAAGATCAACGTACTGACCGTGCCGGCCGAGCAGCGGGAGACGCTGGAGAAGCGCTTCGCCTCCCGCGCCCATGCCGTGGAGAACTCCGACGGGTTCGAGTGGTTCGAACTCCTCCGCCCGGTCGAGGGCACCGACACCTACCTGGTCTACACGCGGTGGCGTGACGAGGAGTCGTTCCAGGCCTGGCTCGAGGGCCCGATGAAGGCCGCGCACCAGGGCGTCGGCGAGGGAGGGGAACGGCCCCGGCCCGCGGCCACCGACTCCACCCTGTGGTCCTTCGAGGTGGTGCAGCAGGCAGGGCCGAAGAGCGCATAAGAAGGGCGCAGGAGGGCACGAACGCACAGGCGCACAAGCGCATAACGCCAGGGCGCGAGAAGAGCCCCCAAGAAAAGCGCCAAGCAGTGCCGTAACGCACAGCGACGCCCCCGTGCTGCCAAGGCAGGGCACGGGGGCGTCGGTGGTGTCCAGGCGGTGCCGGTTACTTCACCGGCTCCGGCTCCGGCTCGCTCTCGGACGCGGCCGCGCCCGCCGGGGGCTCGTCGTCGACCGGTGTCTTGACGGAGTCGAGGAGGAGCTGGGCGACGTCGACGACCTGGATGGACTCCTTGGCCTTGCCGTCGTTCTTCTTGCCGTTGACCGAGTCGGTCAGCATGACCAGGCAGAACGGGCAGGCGGTGGAGACGATGTCCGGGTTGAGCGAAAGAGCCTCGTCGACGCGCTCGTTGTTGATGCGCTTGCCGATCCGCTCCTCCATCCACATCCGCGCACCACCGGCGCCGCAGCAGAAGCCGCGCTCCTTGTGGCGGTGCATCTCCTCGTTGCGCAGGCCCGGGACCTTGCCGATGATCTCGCGCGGCGGCGTGTAGATCTTGTTGTGGCGGCCCAGGTAGCACGGGTCGTGGTAGGTGATGATGCCCTCGACCGGGGTGACCGGGATCAGCTTGCCCTCGTCGACGAGGTGCTGGAGCAGCTGGGTGTGGTGGATGACCTCGTAGTCGCCGCCGAGCTGCGGGTACTCGTTGCCGAGGGTGTTGAGGCAGTGCGGGCAGGTGGCGACGATCTTCTTCGCCGACTTCGGCTTCTTCGTCTCCGGGTCGTCGTCGTCCTCGCCGAACGCCATGTTCAGCGCGGCCACGTTCTCCATGCCGAGCTCCTGGAACAGGGGCTCGTTGCCGAGGCGGCGGGCGGAGTCACCGGTGCACTTCTCGTCGCCGCCCATGATCGCGAACTTGACGCCCGCGATGTGCAGCAGCTCGGCGAAGGCCTTGGTGGTCTTCTTCGCGCGGTCCTCCAGGGCGCCGGCGCAGCCGACCCAGTACAGGTACTCGACCTCGGACAGGTCCTCGATGTCCCTGCCGACCACCGGCACCTCGAAGTCGACCTCCTTGGTCCACTCCAGGCGCTGCTTCTTGGCCAGGCCCCAGGGGTTGCCCTTCTTCTCCAGGTTCTTGAGCATCGTGCCCGCCTCGGACGGGAACGCCGACTCGATCATCACCTGGTAGCGGCGCATGTCGACGATGTGGTCGACGTGCTCGATGTCCACCGGGCACTGCTCGACGCAGGCGCCGCAGGTGGTGCAGGACCACAGAACGTCCGGGTCGATGACGCCGTTCTCCTCGACGGTGCCGATCAGCGGGCGCTCGGCCTCCGCCAGCGCGGCCACCGGGACGTCCTTCAGCTGCTCGGCCGAGGCCTTCTCCTCGCCCTCCATGGTCTTGCCGCCGCCGGCCAGCAGGTACGGGGCCTTGGCGTGCGCGTGGTCCCGGAGGGACATGATCAGCAGCTTGGGGGAGAGCGGCTTGCCGGTGTTCCAGGCCGGGCACTGCGACTGGCAGCGGCCGCACTCGGTGCAGGTGGAGAAGTCCAGCAGGCCCTTCCAGGAGAACTGCTCTACCTGGGAGACACCGAAGACGTCGTCCTCGCCCGGGTCGGTGAAGTCGATCGGCTTGCCGCCGGAGGTCATCGGCTGGAGGGCGCCGAGGGCCGTGCCGCCGTCGCTCTCCCGCTTGAACCAGATGTTCGGGAAGGCCAGGAAGCGGTGCCAGGCCACACCCATGTCCGTCTTCAGCGAGACCGTGATCATCCAGACGAAGGACGTCCCGATCTTGATCATCGCAACGAGGTAGGTGAGGTTCTGCAGCGTGGAAAGGCTGAGCCCCTTGAAAGCCGTGACCAGCGGGTACGAGACCAGGTACGACGCCTCGTAGCCCTCGACGTGGTGCAGGGTGCCCTCGAGGCCACGCAGCATGAGGATCGCGATGCCGATGATGAGGATGACGGCCTCGACGAAGTAGGCCTGGCCGATATTGGAGCCCGCGAACCGCGACTTGCGGCCCGGGCGGTCCGGCCGCGACAGCTGGCGGATCACGATGAGCGTGAGGATGCCGAGCGTGGTGAGCAGGCCGACGAGCTCGGTGAAGATCTCGTACGGCGGCCAGTCACCGATGACCGGGATGTACCAGTCGGCCTGGAAGAGCTGGCCGAAGGCGTTGACCAGGGTCAGGATCAGGGTGAAGAAGCCCACCGCCACGAACCAGTGCGCCACGCCGACGATGCCCCAGCGGTTCATGCGGGTGTGGCCGAGGAACTCCTTGACCACGGTGAGGGTGCGCTGCTTGGGGTTGTCGGTGCGGGTGCCCGCGGGCACGTTCTGTCCGAGCCGCACGAAGCGGTAGATCTGACCGATGGCTCGGGCGAACAGCGCCACGCCGACCACGGCCAGGACCAGCGACACGATGATCGCGGCGAGTTGCATGGGGGCTCCTCGGGCCTGCGAGGTGGTTCTTCGAGGGGAAATTACTAAGCGGTAACTTATGCAGTCCGTCTGAGACTACCCCCATCTTCCGTCGCAATGTAGCCGCGTGGTCGGTGATCTGCGTCGCTGAGGGTTGCCTGAGGATCCGATCGTGTTATTCACACCCAATCGTCCCATTCACCCCTAATTTAAGAACCGTGCTCTACGGGATCGTCACCGCCACCACCGCCCTCTTCCTCGCCGCCCTGCTTTCGGCGCTCCTCCGGGTGCCCGCGCTGCGGCTCGGGCTCGTCGACCGGCGGCGGGTGCGGCCGGTGCCGCTGCTCGGCGGCGTGGCTGTGGTGGTCACCACCTGTCTGGTCGCGGCGGCCGGAGGCTGGACGGGCGCCGCCCCGCTCGGCGACTGGGTCGGAAAGCTGCTGGCCGCGGGCGCGGGGGTCGCTGTTCTCGGGCTGGCCGCGGACGTGTGGCGGCTCAAGACGCGGTTCCTGCTCGTCGGTACGGCCGTCGCGGCGGCCTTCGTGGTGCCGTACGACGAGACCGGGCTGCCCGCGGGGATCCTCGCCGTGGTCTGGATCGCCTGCGTGGCCGCCGCCTTCCGGGGGCTGGACCACGCGGACGGCCTGGCGGGCACGGTGGGGGTGCTCACCGCCTTCGGGGCGGGTGCGTGCGCGGCGGTGGAGGTGATGGACGACCTGGCGGTGCTGCTGAGCGTGCTGGCCGCCGCCCTCACCGGCTTCCTGATGCACAACTGGCATCCCGCGCGGACCACGTTCGGGGCCTGCGGCTCCCTGTTCACCGGCTTCGTGGTCGCCTCGGCGGCCGTGCTCACCCGCACCGGGTACGACCCGGTCTCCAGTGCGGCCGTGCTGTTCGCGCTCACCGCGACGGCGGTCGCCGACGCCGTCCTCGTCGTCCTCTCCCGGCGGCTGGCCGGGCGCCCGGTGCTGCGCCGCGGCCCCGACCACCTCGCGCACCGGCTGCGCCGGCTCGGGCTCACCCCGCAGGGCACGACCGTCCTGCTCGGCATCGGCACCTTCTCCGCGGTACTCGTCGGCGTGCTCGTGCACACGGGATGGCTGACGCGGACGAGCGTGCTGTGGGTGGCCGGCGCGACCCTGGTCGTCGTCCTCGGACTGCTGCGGGTGCCGGTGTACGGCCTGAGGCGCCCGACCGAGGTCCGCACCACCCGACGGCACACCGATGTCCACGGCACCCGGCGTCAAGCCGATCCTTACGGCACCCGCCGCCAACCCGATCCTTACGGCACCCGCCGCCAACCCGATCCCTACGGCACTCGGCGCCAACCCGATCCTTACGGCACCCGCCGCCAACCCGATTCCGACGGCCTCCGACGTCAACCCGATTCCGACGGCCTCCGACGTCAACCCGATTTTCCCGCGAGGCCTCCCCGGCAGTCCACATCCCCGCAGGTCAGCGCGCCCTTGCGTGTACGGGATGGATAAGAGTTGAGCCGGGTTGACTCAGCTCTGTTGACCACGGAGTGAGCCTCAGGCACACTTGAGTCCGTTCCACTCAAGTCAGCTGGAGGAATCACAATGGCACGTGCGGTCGGCATCGACCTGGGCACGACTAACTCCGTCGTCAGCGTTCTGGAGGGCGGCGAGCCCACCGTCATCACCAACGCCGAGGGCGCCAGGACCACGCCGTCCGTCGTCGCCTTCGCCAAGAACGGCGAGGTGCTGGTCGGCGAGGTGGCCAAGCGCCAGGCCGTCACCAACGTGGATCGGACCATCCGGTCGGTCAAGCGCCACATGGGCACCGACTGGAAGATCAAGATTGACGACAAGGAGTTCAACCCGCAGCAGATCAGCGCGTTCGTGCTGCAGAAGCTGAAGCGGGACGCCGAGGCCTACCTGGGCGAGAAGGTGACCGACGCGGTCATCACCGTCCCGGCGTACTTCAACGACGCCGAGCGTCAGGCCACCAAGGAGGCCGGTGAGATCGCCGGTCTGAACGTGCTCCGTATCGTCAACGAGCCGACCGCGGCCGCCCTGGCCTACGGCCTGGAGAAGGACGACCAGACCATCCTGGTCTTCGACCTCGGCGGCGGCACCTTCGACGTCTCGCTGCTGGAGATCGGCGACGGCGTGGTCGAGGTGAAGGCCACCAACGGTGACAACCACCTCGGTGGTGACGACTGGGACCAGCGCATCGTCGACTACCTGGTCAAGCAGTTCCAGTCCGGCCACGGCGTGGACCTCTCCAAGGACAAGATGGCCCTCCAGCGCCTCCGTGAGGCCGCGGAGAAGGCCAAGATCGAGCTGTCCTCGTCCACCGAGACCTCGATCAACCTGCCGTACATCACCGCCTCGGCCGAGGGCCCGCTGCACCTGGACGAGAAGCTCACCCGGGCGCAGTTCCAGCAGCTGACGGCCGACCTGCTGGAGCGCTGCAAGACGCCGTTCCACAACGTCATCAAGGACGCCGGCATCTCCATCAACGACATCGACCACGTCGTGCTCGTCGGTGGCTCCACCCGTATGCCCGCGGTCGCCGAGCTCGTCAAGGAGCTGACCGGCGGCAAGGAGGCCAACAAGGGTGTGAACCCGGACGAGGTCGTCGCCATCGGCGCCTCGCTCCAGGCCGGTGTCCTCAAGGGCGAGGTCAAGGACGTCCTGCTGCTCGACGTCACCCCGCTGTCCCTCGGCATCGAGACCAAGGGCGGCATCATGACCAAGCTCATCGAGCGCAACACCACGATCCCGACCAAGCGCTCGGAGATCTTCACCACGGCCGAGGACAACCAGCCGTCGGTGCAGATCCAGGTCTACCAGGGCGAGCGTGAGATCGCGGCCTACAACAAGAAGCTCGGCATGTTCGAGCTGACCGGTCTGCCGCCGGCGCCGCGCGGTGTCCCGCAGATCGAGGTGTCCTTCGACATCGACGCCAACGGCATCATGCACGTCACGGCGAAGGACCTCGGCACCGGCAAGGAGCAGAAGATGACCGTCACCGGCGGCTCCTCGCTCCCGAAGGAAGAGGTCGACCGCATGCGCGAGGAGGCCGAGCGCTACGCGGAGGAGGACCACAAGCGCCGCGAGGCCGCCGAGGCCCGCAACCAGGGCGAGCAGCTCGTCTACCAGACCGAGAAGTTCCTCAAGGACAACGAGGACAAGGTCCCCGGCGAGATCAAGACCGAGGTCGAGGCCGCCGTCGCCGAGCTGAAGGAGAAGCTCAAGGGCGAGGACACCGCCGAGATCCGCACCGCCACGGAGAAGGTCGCGGCCGTCTCCCAGAAGCTCGGCCAGGCCATGTACGCCGACGCCCAGGCCGCGCAGGCCGCCGGCGGCGCCTCCGCCGGTGCCTCCGAGGCCAAGGCCGACGACGACGTCGTGGACGCCGAGATCGTCGACGACGAGCGGAAGGACGGTGCCGCGTGACGGAGGAGACCCCGGGCTTCGACGAGCAGCAGCAGGCTCAGCAGAGCCAGCAGCAGCCGCCGCAGCAGCCCGACGTCCCCTCCGGCGCCACCTCTGACGACGCCGAGCCGAAGGCCGCCTCCCCCTCCCCGGAGGAGGGGGCGGCCCCGGCCGGGGACGCGGCTCAGCTGGCCGCCCTGACGGCCCAGCTGGACCAGGTGCGCACGGCGCTCAACGAGCGCACGGCGGACCTCCAGCGGCTGCAGGCCGAGTTCCAGAACTACCGCCGCCGGGTCGAGCGCGACCGGGTCGCGGTCAAGGAGATCGCCGTCGCGAACCTCCTGACCGAGCTCCTGCCCGTGCTCGACGACATCGGGCGCGCGCGGGAACATGGCGAACTGGTGGGCGGTTTCAAGTCCGTCGGCGAGTCGCTGGAGACCGTGGCGGCGAAGTTGGGGCTGCAGCAGTTCGGCAAGGAGGGCGAGCCCTTCGACCCGACGATCCACGAGGCCTTGATGCACAGTTACGCACCGGACGTCACGGAGACGACGTGCGTGGCGATTCTGCAGCCCGGGTATCGGATCGGCGAGCGCACCATCCGCCCCGCGCGGGTGGCGGTGGCCGAGCCTCAGCCGGGCGCCCAGACGGTCAAGCCGGCGGACGAGACCGGCGCGGCCGACGCGACCAAGGCAGCGGAGCAGGCCGAGGACAAGGAGAACGGTGGCCCGGAGGAGGGCTGACGTAGAGACGAACGACGCAGGAGAGGAGGGACGTCGAGGATGAGCACCAAGGACTTCATCGAGAAGGACTACTACAAGGTCCTCGGCGTCCCCAAGGACGCCACCGAGGCCGAGATCAAGAAGGCGTACCGGAAGCTCGCCCGCGAGTTCCACCCGGACGCCAACAAGGGCAACGCCAAGGCCGAGGAGCGCTTCAAGGAGATCTCCGAGGCGAACGACGTCCTCGGTGATCCCAAGAAGCGCAAGGAGTACGACGAGGCCCGCGCCCTCTTCGGCAACGGCGGCTTCCGCCCGGGGCCGGGTGCCGGCGGCGGCTCCTTCAACTTCGACCTGGGCGACCTCTTCGGAGGCGGCGCCCAGGGCGGGGGCAGCTTCGGCGGCGGACTCGGTGACGTCTTCGGGGGCCTGTTCAACCGCGGCGGTACGGGCACCGCGCGGACCCAGCCCCGGCGCGGCCAGGACATCGAGTCCGAGGTCACGCTGAGCTTCACGGAGGCCATCGAGGGCGCCACGGTGCCGCTGCGCATGTCCAGCCAGCAGCCGTGCAAGGCCTGTTCGGGCACCGGCGACAAGAACGGCACGCCGCGCGTGTGCCCGACCTGCGTCGGCACCGGCCAGGTGGCGCGCGGCTCGGGCGGCGGGTTCTCGCTGACGGACCCCTGCCCGGACTGCAAGGGCCGTGGGCTGATCGCGGAGAACCCGTGTGAAGTCTGCAAGGGCTCGGGGCGCGCCAAGTCGTCCCGGACGATGCAGGTGCGCATTCCCGCGGGCGTCTCCGACGGCCAGCGCATCCGGCTGCGCGGCAAGGGTGCACCGGGCGAGCGGGGCGGACCGGCCGGCGACCTGTACGTCGTCGTGCACGTCGCCGCGCACCCGGTCTTCGGCCGCAAGGGCGACAACCTCACCGTCACCGTCCCGGTGACGTTCGCGGAGGCCGCCCTCGGCGGTGAGGTCCGCGTGCCGACCCTCGGTGGACCGCCGGTGACGCTGAAGCTGCCCCCGGGCACGCCGAACGGCCGTACGATGCGGGCCCGGGGCAAGGGCGCGGTCCGTAAGGACGGCACTCGCGGCGACCTGCTGGTCACCGTCGAGGTGAGTGTCCCCAAGGACCTGTCGGGGAAGGCTCGTGACGCGCTCGAGGCGTATCGCGAGGCGACCGCGGGCGAGGACCCGCGGGCGGAGCTGTTCGAGGCCGCGAAGGGAGCATGAGTGAGATGGACGGCCGCCGTCGCAACCCGTACGAACTGACGGAAGACACACCGGTGTACGTCATCTCGGTGGCCGCCCAGCTATCCGGACTGCACCCGCAGACACTCCGTCAGTACGACAGGCTGGGCCTGGTCTCCCCGGACCGCACCGCAGGGCGGGGCCGTCGTTACTCGGCCCGCGACATCGAACTGCTGCGCCAGGTGCAGCAGTTGTCGCAGGACGAGGGCATCAACCTCGCCGGCATCAAGCGGATCATCGAACTGGAGAACCAGGTCGCCGCGCTCCAGTCCCGCGTCGCGGAGCTGGAAGCGGCCCTGGACGGCGCGGCGGCCGCCATGCGTCAGCGCGAGGCCGCCGTCCACGCCTCCTACCGCCGGGACCTGGTCCCGTACCAGGAGGTCCAGCAGACCAGCGCGCTGGTGGTGTGGCGCCCGAAGCGGCAGCAGCAGGCGGACTGACGCGTACGCGAGTGGAACAGGGGCCCGGAGGTTCGGCGAACCTCCGGGCCTTTTGGGCTGTGCGCTCGTACCCTGTGCGCTCGTGCCCGGGCGGACCAAGCGGGGCGTGAGCGCGGTGTGATCACGGTTCCAGGATCAGGAGAGCACGGCCTGCGCGGTGGCGACGTCGTACCGCCCGGTCACCTTCGTGGGCACCAGCGGCCTGACCTTGTCGACGTCGGCGGAGGTGCGTGGCCTGTAGTCGAAGGTGACGTTCGCCGTGCCGATCCAGTTGACGAAGTCCACGCGCAAGGTGTGCCTGCCCGATGGGACGGTGAGGTTGACGGTCTTCTTCACCGTCGACTACACGTTCTTCCACAGGTCGACCTTGCGGGTGCTGTCCAGATACATCCGTATGCCGTCCCGGGCGGTCACCGGCAGCGCGAACGGACCGCCGAAGCCGAAGTCCCGGGTCACCTTCCAGCGGACCCGAAGTTGTCCTTGGGCAGGCCCGAAGCGGGGGCGCCCGTGCCCCAGTTCCGATCGATAACGGAGTCGCAGTCCGTCTTCTTCGGAGTGCCGGAAAACGTGGTGTTCGCGTGGAACTGCCGCTGGTAGACGGGCGGGCTGCAGGTTGTCGCCGCGGACGCGGGTGTGGCGGTCGTGAGCAGACCGCAGGCGGCGGTGAGCACGAGGGCCGCGGCCGTCGTGCCTCTGGCTGGGATCATTCGGTCCTCTGGTCGGGATCGGAACGGCTGAGCGAGGCTGCCATGATCACGACTCGCGAGGAATGGCGTTGGTTGTACGGATCTTTGCCCGCCGATTAACTGCCATTGGGTGGAGGGTCCGTAAAGAGCGTTTGGAGAGTATTCTGCAGTGCCTTCACATCGGAAGCGGAGCGTGGTGTTGTCATCTCGTTAAGTGGTTTCCCTTGACGCCGGTGGGCGCCTCCGCGTTGGCTTTTCAGTCACCTGGGCCCAATGCTGCGCCCACGTCCGGAAGGCACCAGAAGTGAGCACCTCCATGCGTCGTATCGCCATAGCCGTGGCCGCGCCCACGCTGACCCTTTCGCTGACCGCCTGTGGCGCGCTCGGTGTGTCAGGAAGCAGCAGCGATGCGAGCCCGACCAAGGGCAACGACATGACGGTGGGTCTGCTGCTGCCGGAGACGGCGAACACGCGGTACGACAAGTTCGACTACCCCATCATCAAGGAGCGCATCGCCGCCCTCACCAGGAACCAGGGCCGGGTGGAGTACGCCAACGCCGCCGCGGACGCGGCGAAGCAGGCCGACCAGATGCAGAAGATGATCGACGACAAGGTCGACATCATCCTGCTCGACGCGGTCGACTCGCACGCCATCGCCGGCGAGGTGAAGAAGGCCAAGGACGCGGGCATCCCGGTCATCGCCTACGACCGGCTGTCCGAGGGCCCGATCGACGCCTACATCTCCTTCGACAACGAACTGGTCGGCGAGGTGCAGGGCCGGGCCCTGCTCGAGAAGCTGGGCCCGGGCGTCGACACCTCCGACAAGATCGTCATGATGAACGGCTCGCCCACCGACCCGAACGCCAAGCAGTTCAAGCAGGGCGCCCTCTCCGAGCTCAACGGCAAGGTGACGATCGCCAAGTCCTACGACACCAAGGACTGGAAGCCGGAGAACGCCCAGGCCAACATGACCGAGGCGATCAACGAGATCGGCAGGAGCAACATCGTCGGCGTCTACGCGGCCAACGACGGCATGGCGGGCGGCGTCATCAAGGCCCTCAAAGCCGCGGGCGTCACCAACCTGCCGCCGGTCACCGGTCAGGACGCCGAACTCGACGCCGTGCAGCGGATCGTCGCCGGCGAGCAGTACATGAGCGTGTACAAGTCCTACCCGACGGAGGCCGAGAACGCGGCCGAGATGGCCGTCGCCAAGGTCCAGGGGAAGGACATCCAGTTCGACTCCCTCACCCGGGACAAGGTCAGCAGCCCGACCAACAAGGACATCCCGGCGCAGCTCGTCTCCGTCGTCGCCCTGACCAAGAAGAACATCAAGGACACGGTCATCGCCGACGGCATCTACAAGGTGTCCGACATCTGCACCCCCAAGTACCAGTCGGCCTGCTCGGCCATCGGCCTGAAGTAGGCGCCCGCCCGGGTCCACCACGGGGCCCTCGACGGCGCCGTACGCGTACGGCGCCTCCGTCGTCTGCACGCACAACGCGAGAGGCGGCGGTGCCGCCCACTTCGCCCCCGCTGTCCTCCAGCATCCGGAAGGCCCCGGCCTCGTCCAGCACGGTCCCGTCCCACCCGTCGGCCACCGCGTAGGTGTCGAACATGTCTGCCATGAGGGGATGTTGCACGCGGCTTCCAACGCGGCGATCGCTCACGGTTTCCGGCAGCTCACGTGGTCATCGTCCGGGCCGCGGACCCGGCCCGGCGGGGGAGCCCGGCCGGTCATCTTGCTGCAATGCGACAGTCGGAGGCCGGGAGGGAACGGTCGATACCGGTGGTTTCCGGCGGTCACACCGGGGGGAGCCGTGTTGCACAGCCGGTCCGGTCCGCGCATAGTTGCGCTGCGGAAGAGGCGGAAACCGGGGGTGTGATGGGCCATGGCCGGGCACGGGACGGACGAGCATCCACACGGTGCTGACCGACTGTGCGAGGCCGGGGATCGCGTGTATTCCCGGGCCGTACGGCGGGGCCGCGTGCCGCGCCGGGACGCTGGGACGGTGCCCTGTCTGCTCGAACTGGCCCTGCTGCACCCGGACCCCGACGACATAAACTTCCTGGTGCCGACCGCACCGCAGGAGGTCATGACCCGACTGCTGCGCGGGATGTACGACGAGGTCAGCGAGAGCCACCGGCGGGTGGGCTCGGTGGTGGCGGCCTTCGAGCGGTACGCCGGCCTCGGCCGCCAGGTCCAGGTGCCGTCGGCCTCCGTGGAGGGCACAGCGATCCGCGTTCTGGACGGCCTGTCCCGCATCCAGGCCGCCATGGACGAGGCGACGGAGGCGTGCACCACCGAGGTGCTGACCGTCCAGCCCGGCGGCATCCGCCGCGAGCACGAACTGTCGGAGGGCCTGCACCGCGCCCTGGCGCTGCGCGGCCGCGGCGTCCGCATGCGCGACCTGTACACCCACGTGGCCCGGCACGGCCAGGGCCTGCTCACCTACCTGGAGCTGATGGGCGACGCGGTCGAGGCCCGCACGCTGGACGAGGTCATCGACCGACTCATCCTCTTCGACCGCACGGTCGCCTTCATCCCCGCCAACGCCGACCGCACGATGGCGCTGGAGCTGCGCCATCCGGCGCTGGTCGGGTACCTGGTCACGGTCTTCGAACGCCTCTGGCGGCTGGCGATCCCGCTGACCGCGCCGCTGCCGGACACGGGCATCGAGGGCATCTCCCACCGCGAGCAGTCCATCGCCGCGCTGCTGGCGGAGGGCCACCAGGACGCGGTCATCGCCGAACGCCTCGGCATCAGCGTGCGCACCTGCCGCGCCCACATCGCCCGCCTGTCGGAGACGCTGGGCGCGGCCAGCCGCACGCAGCTGGGCGTCCGCATCGCCCAGGCCGGCCTGGACGGGCCGCCGCGCACCTCCGAGGTGGCCTCCCTCACCGTCCCTGATCAACAATCCCCGACTGTCCGATGAGGTAGCCGCGGTGGCCGGGGCGACCGGTTCCAGTCGGCTCAGGTCGTCGACTCCCCCTGGCTTCGGTGCTCCTGGCTTCGGTGCTCCTGGCTTCGGTGCTCCTGGCTTCGGTGCTCCTGGCTTCGGTGCTTCTGCTCCAGGATCCCGGACTGGGCGATGAGATAGCCGAGTTGGGCGCGGCTGCCGCTGCCGAGGATGGCGGCGAGCTTGGCGATGTGGGCCCGGCAGGTGCGGACGTTCATCCCGAGGCGGCGGGCTATGGCCTCGTCGACGTGGCCCTCGACGAGGAGCTTCGCGATGGAGTGCTGGATGTCCGTGATGCCGCCCGGAGCGGTTTCGTACGGAGCGCCGGCGCTGAGGGGGACCGATCGGCCCCACATGAACTCGAAGACCTTGATCAGGTAGCGGACGAGGCCGGGGTGGCGAAGCTCGAGGGCGACCTGTTGGTCGTCGCGGGTGGGGATGAAGGCGACGGTCTCGTCGCAGACTATGAGGCGTTCCGCCACCTCGTCGATCGTGCGGTACTCCACCTTTCCGTTCGAGAGCTGGGATACGTAGGCCAGCTTCTCGGGGCTGTAGCGGGCCGTGTGCTGGTAGAGGGTCCGGATCCGCACGCCGCGTTCGATCAGCGGCCTGTCCCGTTCGAGTCCCTGGGTGATGCTGCGCTCGGAGAAGCGGTCGTCGCTGGGCTGGATGGTGAGCATCTCGGTGTGGCACTGGGCGGTGGCCAGGTTGAGCGCCGCGTTGATCCGTTCGCTGCCCTCCAGCACCGTGATCGAGTGGTCAGTCGTCGCGGACTGCGCGCTGAGTGCCAGGAACGGCTCAAACGTGTCCGCGAGTTGGATGGACAGCCGCCGGCGTTCCGTGATCTCCCGTTCGAGGGGGTGGAGCCGCTCGGCCAGGGCGACCGACGGGGGTACCGGGCGCAACCAGTCCGCGTCGTCGGGGTCCGGGTGGAGAAGGGCGAACTCCATCAGGCAGGGGGCGGACTCCACATCCGCACGGGCGACCCTTCCCAGGCGGAGCGCGTTCGCATAAAGTCGGCCACCTTCCTCACATAGTTCGGTCACCGCATGGGGATGCGCCGCCTTAGTCCGATTTGCCACGAAATCTCCACCCCCCAGGGTCCTGAACATGCAGGAACATGATGCATCGATCCTGTGGCCATGACGTGTCGGAATGAGCCATCGTCTTAGCCGACGGGGGGAGAGGAGACTTTCAAGTGAGGACGAAGCCGACTATGCGTAAGAGAATGCTTCGCTCGGTGCTTGTGGCCGCCTTCTTCGCCGTCGTGGCCTTCGGGGCGCTGGGTGGTCACTCCGATGCGAAGGGCGACGTTCGGGCGGACAGCCACTGGCCGGCGGTAGTGGCCGCGAGTGCCTCCGACTCGCACTGGCCGGTGTCTCCCGCAGAGGATGAAGCCGGAGAGCTGATGTGACCACACCACCCGACGACCGTTCCTTCCGCCGCGAAATGGCTACCGCCTACCGCTCCGGCTGGCACTTCATCGACCTGGTCACCGCCATCCCCCACAGTGGTGATTCGCTGATGGTGACCGTCTTCGGTGAGCCGGTCGTCGTCACGCGGGACGAGGACGGAGACGTGCGGGCGTACCGGTGTCTGCGGCGGCCTCGGGGGGCGCCGCAGCCCGTGCGGTGTGCCATCCGATACGGAATGATCTTTGTGAACCTGGACCAGCGGGACCACCGGCAGGTGGCGCCGGAACCGTCGACCCCCACGACCATCTCGGCCACCCCCCGCAGTGCCTGACGCGATTCCCCCGTCGTAACAGATCGCGCAGGTGCTTCCCCCCGCAGCGGCGTCACCGTGACCTGAACACGGTGACGCCGCTGCAGTTTTCCCCGAAACATCCGGGTATCGGCCGATTGGCTGGGTGGCCGAAAGTGGCCGTGCCCGCTCAGCCGCGTCCCAGCGCCCGCGTCAACTCGATCTCGATCACCACCCGGGACGGATTCGGCCCCGGTGTCCGCTCGTAGCGCTCGGCGTACCGCCGCTCCGCCTCCGCGATCCGCTCCGGCTCCGTCCGGACGAACGCGCGCCCCTCCAGCGTCGCCCACCGCCGCCCGTCCACCTGGCACACGGCGACCGGCGCGCCCTGCGGCCCGGCCGCCAGCACGTGCCCCACCTTCGCGCTCGCCTTGTTGGTGATCACCCGAGCCAGTCGTGCCTCCGGGTCGTATGTCACTCCGACGGGAACGACGTGCGGGGTGCCGTCGGGACGGAGGGTCGTCAGCGTGCACAGGTGCCGCTCGCGCCAGAAGCTGAGGTACGGCGCGTCGGGAGCGCCCGGGTCCAGGGAATACGTGGTGGCCATGGAGCCGGAACTTAGCCCGCCAGGGCCTCCCGCCCCACCCTTGAGTGGATTAGACTCAACTTTGTGCACGTTGATTGAGTCAGCACTGGGAGACGAGGCAGAGCGCTGACGCCAAGGAGGAGAACGCGACCGTGGACGCCGAGCTGACCAACAGGAGCCGGGACGCGATCAACGCGGCCAGCAATCGGGCCGTTACGGAGGGACACCCGGACCTCACCCCCGCCCACCTGCTCCTCGCGCTGCTCGAGGGGCGGGAGAACGAGAACATCATCGACCTGCTGGCGGCCGTCGACGCCGACCAGGCCTCCATCCGTTCCGGCGCCGAGCGCGTGCTCGCGTCGCTGCCGAGCGTGACCGGGTCCACCGTCGCGCCCCCGCAGCCCAACCGTGAGCTGCTCGCCGTGATCGCGGACGCGCAGACCCGGGCCAAGGAGCTCGGGGACGAGTACCTGTCCACCGAGCACCTGCTCATCGGCATCGCCGCGAAGGGCGGCGCGGCCGGCGAGGTGCTCGCCGGGCAGGGGGCCAGTGCGAAGAAGCTGCAGGAGGCCTTCCAGAAGGCGAGGGGAGGACGCCGGGTGACCACACCCGACCCAGAGGGCCAGTACAAGGCCCTGGAGAAGTTCGGGACCGACTTCACCGCGGCCGCCCGCGAGGGCAAGCTCGACCCGGTCATCGGCCGGGACCAGGAGATCCGCCGCGTCGTGCAGGTGCTGTCCCGCCGTACCAAGAACAACCCCGTCCTCATCGGTGAGCCCGGCGTCGGCAAGACCGCCGTCGTCGAGGGACTCGCCCAGCGGATCGTCAAGGGCGACGTGCCCGAGTCCCTCAAGGACAAGCGGCTGGTCGCCCTCGACCTCGGCGCGATGGTCGCCGGCGCGAAGTACCGCGGTGAGTTCGAGGAGCGCCTGAAGACGGTCCTGGCCGAGATCAAGGAGTCCGACGGGCAGATCATCACCTTCATCGACGAGCTGCACACCGTCGTGGGCGCCGGCGCCGGCGGCGACTCCGCCATGGACGCCGGCAACATGCTCAAGCCCATGCTCGCGCGCGGTGAGCTGCGCATGGTCGGCGCCACGACCCTGGACGAGTACCGCGAGCGGATCGAGAAGGACCCGGCGCTGGAGCGGCGCTTCCAGCAGGTGCTGGTAGCCGAGCCGAGCGTGGAGGACAGCATCGCGATCCTGCGCGGTCTGAAGGGCCGGTACGAGGCCCACCACAAGGTGCAGATCAACGACTCCGCGCTGGTGGCCGCCGCGACCCTGTCCGACCGCTACATCACCTCCCGCTTCCTGCCGGACAAGGCCATCGACCTCGTCGACGAGGCGGCCTCACGGCTGCGCATGGAGATCGACTCGTCCCCGGTCGAGATCGATGAGCTCCAGCGCGCCGTCGACCGGTTGCGGATGGAGGAGCTGGCGCTCAGCAAGGAGACCGACCAGGCCTCCAAGGAGCGGCTGGAGAAGCTGCGCCGCGACCTCGCCGACAAGGAGGAGGAGCTGCGCGGCCTGAACGCCCGCTGGGAGAAGGAGAAGCAGTCCCTCAACCGCGTCGGTGAGCTGAAGGAGAAGCTCGACGACCTGCGCGGCCAGGCCGAACGCGCCCAGCGCGACGGCGACTTCGACACCGCGTCCAAGCTGCTGTACGGCGAGATCCCGGCCGTGGAGAAGGAGCTGGAGGCCGCCTCGCAGGCCGAGGAGGTGGCCGCCAAGGACACCATGGTGAAGGAGGAGGTCGGCCCGGACGACATCGCGGACGTCGTCGCCTCCTGGACCGGGATCCCCGCCGGCCGCCTGCTGGAGGGCGAGACGCAGAAGCTGCTGCGCATGGAGGAGGAGATCGGCAAGCGGCTCATCGGCCAGACCGAGGCCGTGCGGGCCGTCTCGGACGCCGTACGCCGCAGCCGCGCGGGCATCTCGGACCCCGACCGTCCGACGGGTTCGTTCCTCTTCCTGGGCCCGACGGGCGTGGGCAAGACGGAACTGGCCAAGGCCCTGGCGGACTTCCTCTTCGACGACGAGCGGGCCATGGTCCGCATCGACATGTCGGAGTACAGCGAGAAGCACAGCGTCGCGCGGCTGGTCGGCGCCCCGCCCGGGTACGTCGGATACGAGGAGGGCGGCCAGCTGACGGAGGCGGTGCGCCGCCGCCCGTACAGCGTCGTCCTGCTCGACGAGGTGGAGAAGGCCCACCCCGAGGTCTTCGACATCCTCCTGCAGGTGCTGGACGACGGCCGCCTGACGGACGGTCAGGGCCGCACGGTCGACTTCCGCAACACCATCCTGGTGCTGACCTCGAACCTGGGCAGCCAGTATCTGGTCGACCCGATCACGAGTGAGGTGGAGAAGAAGGAGCAGGTCCTGGAGGTGGTGAGGGCCTCCTTCAAGCCGGAGTTCCTCAACCGTCTGGACGACCTGGTGGTCTTCTCGGCGCTGACGAAGGAGGAGCTGCAGCGGATCGCCCAGCTCCAGATCAACCGGCTGGCCAAGCGTCTGTCGGAGCTCCGCCTGACCCTCGAGGTCACGCCGGAGGCCCTGGCCTGGCTCGCCGACGAGGGCATGGACCCGGCCTACGGCGCCCGCCCCCTGCGCCGCCTGGTCCAGACCGCCATCGGCGACCGCCTCGCCAAGGAGATCCTCGCCGGCGAGGTCAAGGACGGCGACACGGTCCGCGTCGACCGCTTCGGCGACGGCCTCCTGGTGGGCCCGGCGACGGGCAAGACGCTGTAGACCGCGCTGCCGCTGCCGACGTACGGCCCCCTTCCCCGGTCGGCGGGGGAGGGGGCCGCGGCCTTCCTTACCGGCGGGGCCGGGGATTCCCGCCGCATCCCTGGGGGCGATGCGCCCATCCGGGTACTCGGAGCACGGCCGTCCCGGTGACCGGATCGTGTCAGCCGAGGGCTGACAGGGCCGCCGGGGCTTGCCACCACCCTCCCCGGATGGGGGAGGATGGCGGGATCCGTACGAAGGGAAAATCACGGTGAGCATCGACCCGTCCTCGATTCCGAACTTCGGGGGCCAGCCCGAGCCGCAGCCCCAAGGACCGGCGGGCCCCGTCGTCCCGGATCAGGACCTCGTGAAGCAGCTCCTCGACCAGATGGAGCTCAAGTACGTCGTCGACGACGAGGGCGACCTCGCGGCGCCGTGGGAGCAGTTCCGCACCTACTTCATGTTCCGCGGCGAGGGGGACCAGCAGGTCTTCTCGGTGCGGACGTTCTACGACCGGCCCCACCAGATCGACGAGAAGCCGCAGCTGCTGGAGTCCATCGACGACTGGAACCGGCGCACCCTGTGGCCCAAGGTCTACAGCCACACCCACGACGACGGCACCGTCCGCCTCATCGGCGAGGCGCAGATGCTGATCGGCATGGGCGTGAGCCTCGAGCACTTCGTCTCCTCGACGGTCAGCTGGGTGCGGGCCGCCATCGAGTTCGACAAGTGGCTCGTGGAACAGCTCGGCCTCGAGCAGGAGGTCAACGGAGCCGACAAGCCCGAGGACGACGAGGAGTAGTCCTCCGCGGACCTACAGCGGCGTGTGCGTCATGACGACCAGGTACGCGCCGTAAGCGAACGAGAGCCCGGCCAGGGCGCAGGCCACCACGGCCGCGTGCCAGGGCCGGGCTCTCGCCGTGCGCACCAGGGCCCGCGCGAGGGGCAGCAGCAGCGGGAAGGCGGGCAGCAGGAAGCGGGGCTTGCACTGGAAGAAGCCCGAGTCGCCGCAGGCGACGACCACGAGGACGCCGCTGTAGACGACCAGGGGCAGGGGCGCGCGGTCCACGAGGAGCAGCGCGTACAGCAGCGCGCCCGCCGCCATGAGCATCAGTGTCACGGAGAACAGGAAGGCGTCGCGGTGCAGCAGCACGTGCCGGGCGAAACGCAGCGAGCCCTCCCCGAAGTCGAAGCGCGACCCCCACAGCCGCTGCACCTCGAGGTACCCGCCGAGCAGGTCCCCCTTGCGCCGTCCCACCCACAGCACGTACGCCGTCCAGCCCAGTGGCGCGAGCGCGACGCCCGTCCACAGCCTGTGGGAAACCCGGCCACGGGTCCGCCAGATCTCCAGCGCCGCCGCCGCGAGCACCGCCACGGCCACCGCGAACCCATTGGGCCGGGACAGCCCCGCGAGCGCGGCCAGTGTCCCCGCCCACAGCCAGTGCCCGGCGAGCACCGCGTACAGCGACCACGCGGCGCAGGCGGTGAGCACCGGCTCGGTGTACCCCATCGACAGCACGACCGAGTGCGGCAGCAGGCCCCACAGCAGCACCAGGGCGGTGGCGACGGCCCGCCCGTGCAGCCGGGCGCCGACGGCGTAGATCCCGCAGGCGGCGACGGCGGCCGACAGCCACGCCACCACCAGTCCCGCCGCGCCCACGGTCAGCGGGGCCACGGCGTGGACGGCGCGGATCAGCGCGGGGTAGAGCGGGAAGAAGGCCAGGTCGCTGTGGACCACGCCGGGCCGGGGGCGGAGCGTGCGGCCGTAGCCGTGGGCGGCGATCGCCAGGTACCAGATCGAGTCCCAGGACCGGCCGAGCAGGGTGAGCGGATGTCTGCCCTCGGCCCGGGCCGTGGCGGCGAGCACGGCCGTCCCGGCGATCCGGGCCGCCGCGAACAGGCCGACGGCCGCGGCCGCGCACGGCAGCCGGAGCCGGACCGTCCTGTCAGCGTCCGGCTCGGTGAAGGCGGGGGAGGGGACGGGGGTGCCGACATGGGTCACATCAGCATCTTGCGGTACGAATCGGGCGCAATCGGCTATTGTCCGCCCGAGCCCGCTGCCGAGTCGGTCAGACCGCCAGCGTCCTCAGCCGCTGCGCCGCCTCCTGGAGGACGGTCGTCCGCTTGCAGAAGGCGAAGCGGACGAACGGGGCGCCCTCCTCCCGGTGGTCGTAGAAGACCGCGTTCGGGATGGCCACCACCCCCGCCCGCTCCGGCAGGGCCCGGCAGAAGGCGAAGCCGTCCGTTTCGCCGAGGGGGCGGATGTCGGTGGTGATGAAGTAGGTGCCCGCGGGCCGGAACACCTCGAAGCCCGCCTCCGCCAGGCCCGCCGCCAGCACCTCCCGCTTGGCCCGCATGTCGTCGCGGAAGGCGGTGAAGTACGACTCGGGCAGGGACAGAGCCTCGGCGACTGCGTACTGGAACGGGCCCGAGGCCACGTACGTCAGGAACTGCTTCGCCGAGCGCACCGCCGTGACCAGCCCGCCCGTGGCCGTGACCCAGCCGACCTTCCAGCCGGTGAAGGAGAAGGTCTTGCCGGCCGAGCCGATCGTCACCGTCCGCTCGCGCATGCCGGGGAAGGTGGCGAGGGGCAGGTGCTCGGCGTCGTCGAAGACGAGGTGCTCGTACACCTCGTCGGTGACCACCAGCAGGTCGCGCTCGACGGCCAGTTCCGCGATCGCCGTCAGCTCCTCGCGCGTGAGCACGGTGCCAGTGGGGTTGTGCGGGGTGTTGATCAGCAGCAGCCGCGTCCGCTCGGTCACCGCGTCGCGCAGCTCGTCGAGGTCCAGTCGGAACGACGCACCGTCCGCGCCTTGGCCGTGGTGCGGGCGCAGCGTCACCGGCACCCGCTTCCCGCCCGCCATCGCGATGCAGGCCGCGTAGGAGTCGTAGTACGGCTCGAAGGCGATGACCTCGTCCCCGGGCTCCAGCAGTGCGAGCAGCGAGGCGGCGATGGCCTCGGTGGCGCCCGCCGTGACCAGCACCTCCGTGTCCGGGTCGTACGACAGCCCATACCGACGCTGCTGGTGCGCCGCGACCGCCGCACGCAGCTCGGGGATGCCCGGACCCGGCGGGTACTGGTTGCCGCGCCCGTCGCGCAGTGCGCGCACGGCCGCCTCCCGGATCTCCTCGGGGCCGTCGGTGTCGGGGAACCCCTGCCCCAGGTTGATCGCGCCGGTCCGCACGGCCAGGGCGGACATCTCGGCGAAGATCGTCGTCCCGAACTCGGCGAGCCGGCGGTTGAGGAGCGGGCGTGCGCTGGAGGTCATGCCGGCCATCCTGCGTCGAAGCTCTGGACTTCCTCAAGTGTGCTTTGGCCGGTGAGGCGGCCGGGCATCCCCCGGTCACGCAACGAGCGAGGCGCCCACGGGGGGCTGCTTCGGGGGAATCGGAAGGAGGGTGACGCCATGGGTATCGGCATCATCCTGACGGTGATCGGGGTGCTGTTCGTGGCCGCCCTGGTCACCGCCGCGAACACCCGCAGGAACCGGTACGCCAAGCGGTACGGGGGCCGGCCTGCACGGTCGTACAGCGGGCGCGGCGGCAACGACGGGGGCGTCGGCTGGTGGGCCATGGGGGACAGCGGCTTGTCGTCCGGCGGGCACCACTCCGGCGGGCACCACTCCGGCGGGCACCACTCCTGCGGGGGCCACTCCTCGTGCGGCGGCGGATCCTCGTGTGGCGGCGGTTCGTCGTGCGGGGGCGGATGCGGTGGAGGCAGCTGACACGGGGCAGCCGAGCTCCGAAGGGGGAAGCGCATCCGTACAGGCGCCCGTCGGGAAACAGTTCCCGGCGGGCGCCTTGGCGTGCGCACGCGCGCCCTGGCGTACGCCGTGGTTGAACAGTTGAGCTGTGGGGCCCTCGGAGGGATGGAAACCCCACGAAGTTGGGTAAAGACGCTGTGGCGAACCGCTGTTCATGATTCCCTCTACTTCACCGACGCAGCCCCTCGGACGTCCTGCACACATCCCTCCCGAACTGGGCTGACCGGGCCGCCTCCCTGTGGCAGACCGGGGTGCGCCGGCCCTTGCCTCCCTTTATTTGCGTGCTAGCGGAGCCGATCCATGCTCACGACCCTCAACACCTCCTACACCGACACGCGTGCGGCCGACCTCGCCTGGGCCCTGGGGCGCGAGCCGCTCCCCGCACTGGCCACGCTGGACCTCGAACTGGCGGACGCCAAACTGCAGTTGAGACTCCTCGGCGCGTCCCACCAGGTACTCCTGGAGGAGGAGCGGGGCAACTGTTCGGAGACGGTGGCGTGCATCCCGGGCTCCAGCACGCCCCTGCCGCTCGGGGTCGCCAAGCGGGCCGGCGACTGGGAGTACGAGTTCGCGGCGCGCGTCGAGGTGCTCTCGCCGAGATCGTTCGCGGGCCGCGCCCAGGAGTTGCTGGCCCTCGTCTCCGGCCACCCGCACGGCCTCGCCGGCGTCTTCCCCGGCAGCCCGCACGCCTTCACCGCGCTGCTGGCGCAGCGGCACGAGGGCCAGGTCCACTGGCGCACCTGGCACGCCTACCCGCAGGACGGCCAGTTGGTGGCGACGCGGACGCGGGTGGGTGTTCGGGTGTCCGTGACTCAACTGAGCTGGCCCAACGGGCGCCGGTCAGCACAGTCTCAGCCCGTCTGGGGGTCCCCCCTGCTCGAAGAGCTGGGGGGAGTCTGAGGACGAGGCCGTGCAGACCGAAAGCGGGGGCCTGGAGGTGCAACCCCCAGCGGCGCCCGCACAAACGCCGGGTTCCTCAACAACCCCCGGTTCCACACGTGTGGGTGACAAAACGGACCGCACCCGTGACGTAACGTCGCAGTCGTGATCGAACAGCACGCCCCGGCCCCGCCCGGCACGGCGCCGCCCCGGGGCGGCCCCGCGAGGTTGCCCGTCCGGCCGGGAACCGGCCGGTTCCTCGTCCTCGCGGGCGTGTTCGTCTGCGCGGCCTGCGGACTCGTGTACGAACTCGAACTCGTCGCGCTCGCCTCGTACTTGATGGGAGACCCGGTCACCCAGGCGTCCGTCGTGCTGTCCGTCATGGTGTTCGCGATGGGCGTCGGCTCACTCGCCGCGAAGCGGCTGCGCCGGCACGCCGCCGCAGGCTTCGGCGCGGTCGAGGCGGCGCTCGCGCTCATCGGCGGCTGCAGCGCCATGGCGCTGTACGCGGTCTTCGCCTGGACCGGCGACTGGGGCGGCATGTGGGCGGACGGCCCGCGCTGCCTGCTGGTCGCCTTCTCCCTCGCCATAGGGCTGCTGATCGGCGCCGAGGTGCCGCTGCTGATGGAGCTGATCCAGCGCATCCGCCGGCAGGACGCGGGCGGCGCGGTCGCCGACCTGTTCGCGGCGGACTACGTCGGCGCCCTCGTCGGCGGCCTCGCCTTTCCCTTCCTCCTCCTGCCGATGCTGGGCCAGTTGGCCGGCGCCCTGCTCACCGGCACGGTCAACGTCGTCGCCGGCGGCGCCCTCGTCCTCGGCCTGTTCAGGCGGGACCTGACCCCGCGCGCCCGCTGGCTGCTGCTCGTCGCCAACCTCACCGTGCTCGGCCTGCTCGCCTCGGCCTCTGCCCTGGTCGGCGACTTCGAACAGGCCGCACGGCACGAGGTGTACGGCAAGGACGTCCGTGTGGCGCTGCAGACCGGCGTCCAGGAGGTGGTCCTCACCGGCGGCGCCCACGGCAGCCCCCTGGACCTGTTCCTCGACGGCCGGCTGCGGGTCAGCGGCGGCGACGAGCGCCGCTACCACGAGGCACTCGTCCACCCCGCGATGACCGGCCCGCACGCGCGCGTGCTCATCCTCGGCGGCGGCGACGGCCTCGCCGCGCGCGAGGTGCTGCGCCACCGCGGCGTGTGCCGCGTGGACGTCGTCGAACTCGACTCGGAGGTGGTGCGGTTGGCGCGCAGCGACCCGGCGCTCGCCCGGCTGAACGAGCACGCGTACGGCGACCCGCGCGTGCACGTGACCACGGCCGATGCCTTCCGCTGGCTGCGCGGGGCGCCGCCGGCGACGTACGACGTGGTGATCGAGGACCTGCCCGACCCGGGCATCACGGCGAGCACCAAGCTGTACGCGCAGGAGTTCTACGGCCTGGCCCGACGCGCCCTGGCGGCCGGCGGCCGTCTGGTGGCGCACGCGGGCCCCGTCTCCACCCGCCCGCACGTGTTCTGGACGGTGGAGGCGACGATCCGCGCGGCAGGGCTGCGCACCCTGCCGTACCGCGTGGGCGGCCGCGACTCCGGCTTCGCCGCCGGCCCCGACCGTACGACCGGCGCCTCCCGCGCACCCCGCGACTGGGGGTTCGTCCTGGCCGCCCGTACACCCCCTGCGCTCCAGTTGGACCCGCGCGCACCGCGCCCGCGCACGCTCACCCCGGCCTCGCTCGCGGCCGGCGGCCGCGCCGCGGCCCGCACCCGGATCCCGGACCTGCCGCCGTCGACACTGGTGCATCCGCGGTACACGCAGTGACGAACCGTTCCGGTGGCCGAACAGGAACGAACCTCTTCACCGCCGGCCGGGCAATCTCAGCCCGCCTTGGGGTCCCCGGCAGCCCGTTGTGGGGTCCCACCGGCAACCCGTTGTGGGGTCCCACCGGCAATCCGTTTTCGGGGTTCCCCGGCTCGAAGAGCTTGGGGGAGTTTGAGGACGAGGCGCCGTTGAGGTCGAAGCGGGGGCTGGTGGGCGCAGCGCCCAGTGAGGCCCGCACCAACAGCGGGCAAGTTGACGGCGACGAAAGCGTATTCCCGGCCCCCAAACTGGGTACCCTCGGCTGACATGGAGCACGAGGTGTTCGTTCCGGTTCCGGCCCGTCGGCTGAGGGAGGCGCTCGCCGACCCCGCACGGGTTGCCCGGGCGGTGCCCGGGCTCCAGCAGGACGCGGGCACCGAGCCCGTCGCCGGACGCCTGAAGGTGCGGATCGGCAGCCACTCCATCACCTACCGCGGCACTCTCCGCGTCTCCGCCCACGACGACGGTTCGTACGCCGTCGAGGGCGATGCGACCGAATCCCGCGGCACCGGCTCGGTCAAACTCGCGCTCACGCTCCGCGTCCGCGACTCCGACGGCGGCTCCGCCCTCGCCTTCGACGGCACCGCCTCCGCCGACGGCCGCGTCGCCGAGCTGCCCCCGGCGACGGTGGACTCCGCCGTGGCCCGCCTGCTGAACCGTTTCGCGGAGAACCTGGCCGCCGGGACCGGGGAGTCGCCCGCCGAGCCGGAGAAGGGCACGCCGACGTCCGAGACGCCGACGTCCGCGCCCGCCGAGCCCGTGACCCCCGAATCCCTGGCCACCGAGGACTTCGCCCCCCTGTCGACCGGCGACTTCGAAGCCACCCCGGACGCCGACGACGCCCCGGCCCCCGCGCCCGGCGAAGCCCCCGAGCCCCCCTCCGTCTTCGAAACCGAGGTCGCCCCGTCCTCCCTCGACCCGCTCGCCGACAGCGACGCGGACGCGGACGCGGCAGACGACGCGAACGCGGCAGACAAGGGGAAGAACGGAGAGGACGGAGTGGAGGGAGAGGTGGGAGAGGAGGGCGCCGACGTACCCCGGCGCCCCGTCTCCGAAGACTTCGCCGACGCGCCCGCCGAGGCGGCACACGCGCGGCGGACCATGATCGGGCGCAGCGCGGAGGAGGTCGACCACGCCCCACCGCGCGGCCGTTACGCCCCCGTCCCCGCACCGCTCACCATCTCCACCAACCCCGCCCTGCGCTGGGCGGCCCCGGCGGCCGCGCTGGTCGTGGCGTCGGCGATCGTGCTGGGCCGGGCCCTGAGACGACGCCGCTGAGCGGCGGCGGCAGCAGAACGCCCTCTTGATCGGCCCAGTAGCCTCGTCCCGTGAGTAACGAAGACATCACGCTGACCGCGGGAGACGCGGAAGCGACCGTGCAGCCGGGCAACGGAGGCCGCATCGGAGGACTCCGCATCGGAGGCCTGGAGCTGCTCCGCCAGGGCGAGCGCTTCGGCTGCTTCCCGATGGTCCCCTGGTGCGGACGGATCCGCGACGGCCGCTTCCGGGACGGCGCCACCGTCCACCAGATGCCGCTCAACTCCCCGCCGTACGCGATCCACGGCACCGCCCGCGACGGCGCCTGGCGCACCGCCCGCACCTCGGCGAACGAGGCGGTGATCACGTACGACCTCGTCGACCCCTGGCCCTACGCCGGCCGCGTCACCCAGGCGGTCGCCCTGACCGAGGACGCCCTGACGCTCACCATGTCCGTGGAGACGTACGACTCCTCCTTCCCGGCCCAGATCGGCTGGCACCCGTGGTTCAACCGGAACCTCGCCGGACAGGACGTACGCCTCGACTTCCACCCCGCCTGGCAGGAGGAGCGCGGCGAGGACCACCTGCCCACCGGCCACCGCATCGACCCCGGGCCCGGGCCCTGGGACGACTGCTTCGGCATGCCCGGCGGCGTCGACGTGACGCTCACCTGGCCCGGGCAGCTGGAGCTGAAGGTGACCAGCCCCGAGGAGTGGGTCGTCGTCTACGACGAGCAGGAGGCCGCCGTGTGCGTGGAGCCGCAGACCGGCCCGCCCAACGGGCTGAACACCCTCCCACGCCTGGTCACGCCCCTCGAACCGCTCGAGGCCACGACGACCTGGGCCTGGCGCCGCCTGTGAGCAAGGCTGCCGTGCGCCCGTAAGCTGGCTGCCATGAGTGACGTACGCGGCGAGCTGCTGCAGCAGATCAAGGACAAGGCCGTGGTGCACGGCAAGGTGACCCTGTCGTCGGGCAAGGAAGCCGACTACTACGTCGACCTTCGCCGCATCACCCTCGACGGTGTGGCCGCCCCGCTGGTCGGTCAGGTCATGCTCGACCTGACCGCCGACCTGGACTACGAGGCGGTCGGCGGCCTGACCCTGGGCGCCGACCCGGTGGCCACCGCGATGCTGCACGCCTCCGCCGCGCGCGGGAAGACGCTCGACGCGTTCGTCGTCCGGAAGGCAGGCAAGGCGCACGGCCTGCAGCGCCGCATCGAGGGCACCGAGGTCGCGGGCCGCCGCGTCCTGGCCGTCGAGGACACCTCCACCACCGGCGGCTCGGTGCTGACCGCCGTCGAGGCGCTGCGGGAGGCCGGCGCCGAGGTCGTCGCGGTCGCCACGATCGTGGACCGGGCGACCGGCGCGGCCGAGGCGATCGCCGAAAAGGCCGGTGTGCCCTACCTGTTCGCGTACTCGAAGGACGACCTGGGTCTGGACTGAGGTCCGGGCTGAGGGCCGGACTGAGGGCCGGACCGAGCGACCCGGTCATCCACAGGCTGGCCAGGGTGTCCGAAGCATCCGGCCACGTCTGGAAAGATGGGGTCGACGATGACGTCACTCCCTAGGTCAGGGCCGTAAGTACGCAGAACGCAACCCGCACATACAAGGAGCGGACAGATGCCCATCGCAACCCCCGAGGTCTACAACGAGATGCTCGACCGGGCGAAGGCAGGCAAGTTCGCCTACCCGGCCATCAACGTGACCTCCTCCCAGACCCTGCACGCGGCCCTGCGCGGTTTCGCGGAGGCGGAGAGCGACGGCATCATCCAGATCTCGACGGGTGGCGCCGAGTTCCTGGGCGGCCAGTACAGCAAGGACATGGTCACCGGCGCCGTGGCCCTGGCCGAGTTCGCGCACATCGTCGCCGAGAAGTACCCGGTCAACATCGCGCTGCACACCGACCACTGCCCGAAGGACAAGCTCGACGGGTACGTACGTCCGCTGCTCGCGATCTCCGAGGAGCGTGTGAAGGCCGGCCGGAACCCGCTGTTCCAGTCCCACATGTGGGACGGCTCCGCGGAGACCCTCGCCGACAACCTGGCGATCGCCCAGGAGCTGCTCGCCCGCACCTCCGCCGCCAAGATCATCCTCGAGGTGGAGATCACCCCGACGGGTGGCGAGGAGGACGGCGTCTCCCACGAGATCAACGACAAGCTGTACACGACGGTCGACGACGCGATCCGTACGGCCGAGGCGCTGGGCCTGGGCGACAAGGGCCGCTACCTGCTGGCGGCGTCCTTCGGCAACGTGCACGGCGTGTACAAGCCGGGCAACGTCGTGCTCCGCCCCGAGCTGCTGAAGGAGCTGAACGAGGGCGTCGCGGCGAAGTACGGCAAGTCGGCCGGCAGCCAGCCGTTCGACTTCGTCTTCCACGGCGGCTCCGGCTCCACGGAGGAGGAGATCCGCACCGCGCTGGAGAACGGCGTGGTCAAGATGAACATCGACACGGACACCCAGTACGCCTTCACGCGTCCGGTCGCCGACCACATGTTCAAGAACTACGACGGCGTTCTGAAGGTCGACGGCGAGGTCGGCTCCAAGAAGACCTACGACCCGCGCACCTGGGGCAAGCTGGCCGAGGCGTCGATGGCCAAGCGCGTCGTCGAGGCCTGCGGGCACCTCCGGTCGGCCGGCACGAAGATCAAGTAACGGGTGGTTCTGGACGAACCCGGCGTCCCCTGCGGGTGAGGGCGCCGGGTTCGTTGTACACCTGGCTCAAAAACAGCCGACGCGGGATGATCCGAACATGGCTGTCTCCGTACAGCAAACCCCGGACATCAGGATCTCCACCCGCACCGGGCGCTGGATCCTGCTGACCACCGTGCTCGGCTCCAGCATGGCCATGCTGGACTCGACCGTCGTCAACGTCGCCCTCCCCCGCATCGGGCGCGACCTGAACGCGAACCTCGCCGCGCTCCAGTGGACGGTCAACGCGTACCTGGTCACCCTGGCCGGCCTGATCCTCCTCGGCGGCTCCCTGGGCGACCACTACGGCCGCCGCAAGATCTTCGTGCTCGGCGTCGTCTGGTTCGCCACCGCGTCCCTGCTGTGCGGGCTGGCCCCCAACTCCGGCGTCCTCGTCGCCGCCCGCGCCCTCCAGGGCATCGGCGGCGCCCTCCTGACCCCCGGCTCCCTCGCCCTGATCCAGGCCTCCTTTCACCCCGACGACCGGGGCAGAGCCATTGGCCTCTGGTCCGGTTTCGGCGGCATCGGCGCGGCCGTCGGCCCGTTCCTCGGCGGCTGGCTGGTCGACGGCCCCGGCTGGCGCTGGGTCTTCCTGCTCAACGTCCCGCTGGCGCTGCTGTGCGCCCCCATCGCCGTACGGCACGTCCCCGAGTCCGCCGACGGCCGCAGCCACGGCCGCTTCGACGTGCTCGGCGCAAGCCTCTGCGCCCTCGCCCTCGCCCTCGTGACGTACGCCCTGATCGAGGCCCGCAGCGGCTCCCTGGCCGTCGCGCTCACCGCGACCGCGGGCGTGGCCGCGGCCGTCGCCTTCGTGGCCGTCGAGCGGCGCCGCCCCGATCCGATGACGCCGCTCGACATCTTCGCCTCCCGCCAGTTCACCGCGGTCAACCTGGTCACCCTGTGCGTGTACGCCGCCTTCGGCGGTTTCTTCTTCCTCACCGCCCTCCAGCTTCAGGTCGTGGCCGGCTACTCGGCGCTCCAGGCGGGCACCGCCCTCCTCCCGACGACCGTCCTCATGCTGCTGTTCTCGGCCCGCTCGGGCGCCCTCGCCGAGCGCATCGGCCCCCGCATCCCCCTCACCGTGGGGCCTGTGCTGTGCGCCGCCGCGATGCTGCTGATGCTGCGGGTCGGCAAGGACGCCGCCTACCTCACCGACGTCTTCCCGGCCCTGCTGGTCATGGGTGCCGGCTTGGTCAGCCTGGTCGCCCCGCTGACCGCGACCGTCCTCGCCTCAGTGGACACCGCCCGCGCGGGCCTGGCCAGCGGCATCAACAACGCGGCCGCCCGCGCGGCCGGCCTGATCGCCGTGGCCGCGCTGCCGCTGCTGGCCGGAATGGGACCGGAGGCGTACCGCTCGGCGGACGCCTTCGACGCCGCGTTCCGGCGGGCGATGCCGATATGCGCGGGCGTGCTGGTGGCGGGAGCGGTGCTGGCCTTCACGACGGTGCGCCGGCCGGCGCCGGACTGCCGCCACCCGCAGTGCCGGACCCACGGCTGCGTGACGGCTCCACCCCTGGAGCCCGGCCGTCATACCGCGTCCGGCGGCGCGGAGCGAGCTGCCTGATCGTGGCGGCGGGCCCTACCCGTAGGACGCGGACGGCAGTGGCGCTCTCGCAGCGGTGGCGTACGCTCCGCGGCAGCTGCCACGACCGTGATGGTGCGCAGGCCGCCGGGCCGGGTGGGGACGGCCCGGGTCCGGTGCGTGGGGCGAGCGGCTTGGGGCCTGCGGAGGGGACGGGTGGTGGGCGGTTCGGCGGACATGGGTGTGCCGGGCGGCGTGGGGCGAGCGGTTTGCGGCCTGCGGAGGGGGCAGGTGGTGGGCGGTTCGGCGGACATGGGTGTGCCGGGCGGCGTGGGGCGAGCGGCTTGGGGCCTGCGGAGTGGACGGGTGGTGGGCGGTTCGGCGGACACGGGTGTGCCGGGCGGCGTGGGGCGAGCGGCTTGGGGCCTGCGGAGTGGACGGGTGGTGGGCGGTTCGGCGGACACGGGTGTGCCGGGCGGCGGTGGACGGGGTGCCGCGGGTGCGCGGCGACAGGGTGCGCCGGGGTTCTGGGGCCCGCCGGGCTCGTGGGGCGGCGGTTGTCGTAGGGCGTCGGCGGCGTCCGGTGGCGCGGAGCGAGCCGCATGATCGTGGCGGCGGGCCCGGCCGGGCGTGGCGGCGGGCTCGGCCGGGCGTGGCGGCGGGCTCGGCCGGGCGTGGCGGCGGGCCCGCGGGGTGGGATCAGCCGAGCAGTTCCGTGAAGGCCTGCGGGTCGCTGTCACGCAGGAACTGCCGGCAGCGCTCGGCCTCGTCCTTCTCGTCGATCGCCTCCGCCGCGCGCGCGAGGGCGGCCAGGCAGCGCAGGAAGCCCTGGTTGGCGCGGTGGTTCCAGGGGATGGGGCCGTGGCCCTTCCAGCCGTTGCGGCGCAGGGCGTCGAGCCCCCGGTGGTAACCGGTGCGCGCGTAGGCGTACGACTCGATCACCCGGCCCGCCGCGAACGCCTCCTCGGCGAGCAGCGCCCACACCGGCGAGAACGTCGGGTGCTTCGCGGCGACCTCGGCGGGCGGCAGGGACTCGTCCAGCAGGCGGTAGGCCTCCTCGTTCTCGGGGAGGTAGGTCGGGTCGGGGCCGCCGAGCAGGTTCGTGTGGGTCGTCATGGGTGCAGTCTGCCACCGGCACCGCGGCCGTCGCGCCCAGGGCCGGTCCCCGCGGATCGCGCGGGTGGGCGGACCCCGTCGCCGCCGTCCGGCCCGCTGCGGCTGGGCCGGCCTGGGCCCGCGGACGCCTCAGGCGCGCGGCAGGACGGCCTCCAGAGTCACGTCGCGCAGCTCCTGCCAGCGGTCCATGAGGTCGATCCGGCGGTGCAGGACGTCGGAGACCGGCGTTCGGCGGCGACGCCGATCCGACCGCGCCCCCGGCCCGCCTGGCCCGCTGGTCGACCCGCACCCGCGGCCGCTTCGCCTGCGCCGCTACCCCGGCGACCACTTCTACCTGGCCGACACCGTCACGCGGGGGAGCTCGCGGCCGACATCGCGACGGACATCGCACGCGCCGGCGACTGACGTCTTCCCAGGCCAGGGCCGGGTGCGGTGGGGTCCGGGCGCCGCCTGTGACCGGATCGGGCTTGCCGCGGCGGGAGTGATTGCGGAGGATTCCAGTGGGGACCGGGGCCCCCGTGCCGGCATCGGCAGGGGCGGACCGCTACCCGGAGTGCATGCAGGAGACAGCGATGTCCCAACAGGCTCGTCAGTCGTACGAGACGTCGCACGAGACGTCGTACGAGACGTCGCACGAGACGTCGTACGAGACGTCGCACGAGACGTCGCACGAGAAGTCGTACGAGACCCAGGAGCCCGAGACCCCGCATCTCGATTTCGAAGGCACGACGCCGTACGAGGACTACGTCAAGGCGGACGTGCTCACCCACCTCCAGCACACCCTCTCCGACGATCCCGGAGAGATGGTCTTCCTGGTCACGACCCAGGTGATGGAGCTGTGGTTCACCGTCATCGTCCACGAGTGGGAGACCGCGGCCCGCGCCCTGCGCTCGGACGACGTGCCGACGGCGATCGCCGCGCTGAAGAGGTCCGTACGGGAACTGGAGGCGCTGAACGCCTCCTGGACGCCGCTCGGCCAGCTCACGCCGGCCCAGTTCAATTCCTACCGCAGCGCCCTCGGCGAGGGATCCGGCTTCCAGTCGGCGATGTACCGCCGCATGGAGTTCCTGCTCGGCGAGAAGTCCGCGTCGATGCTCGTCCCGCACCGGGGCGCGCCGCGCGTCCACGCCGAACTGGAGAAGGCGTTGCACGAGCCGAGCCTCTACGACGAGGTGCTGCGGCTGCTCGCCCGGCGCGGGCACGCCGTCCCGGACGCCGTCCTGCGCCGTGACGTGTCGCTGCGCTACGAGCCGTCGGAGGAGGTGGAGGACGCCTGGACCGCGATCTACTCCGGTGACCCGGCCGACGAACTCGCCCGGCTCGGCGAGGCGTTGACGGACGTGGCCGAGCTGGTGTGGCGCTGGCGCAACGACCACCTGGTCGCCACCCGCCGCGCGATGGGCGCCAAGCCCGGCACGGGTGGCTCCGCCGGGGTGGCCTGGCTGGAGAAGCGGGCCCAGAAGAGCGTTTTCCCCGAGCTGTGGACGGCGCGGTCCCGTGTCTGAACTCACCCTCAAAGCAGAGAAGTTGGACGCCGAGGACGAATTGGCCGCGCTGCGCGACCGGTTCGTCCTCGACGAGGTTGTCTACCTCGACGGAAACTCGCTGGGCGCGCTCCCGGTGACCGTCCCGGACCGGGTCGCGGACGTCGTCCGCCGCCAGTGGGGCGAGCTGCGCATCCGCTCCTGGGAGGAGAGCGGCTGGTGGACCGCACCCGAGCGGACCGGCGACCTGATCGCCCCGCTGGTCGGGGCGGCCCCGGGGCAGATCGTGGTGGGCGACTCGACAAGCGTCAATGTCTTCAAGGCACTTGTCGCGGCGGTACGGATGGCCCGGGGGACGGGCGGCGACGGCCGGGACGAGATTCTGGTCGACGCGACGACCTTCCCCACGGACGGGTACATCGCGCAGTCGGCGGCCCGGATGACGGGCTGCACCCTGCGACCGGTGACCCCGGCCGAGGTGCCCGGGGCGCTGACCGACCGCACGGCCGCGGTGCTGGTCAACCACGTCGACTACCGCACCGGCCGCCTGCACGACCTGCCGTCGCTCACGGCCGCGGTGCACGAGGCCGGCGCGTACGCCGTCTGGGACCTGTGCCACAGCGCGGGCGCCCTGCCGGTGGGGCTGGACCAGCACGGGGTCGACCTGGCGGTCGGATGCACGTACAAGTACCTGAACGGGGGCCCGGGTTCACCGGCGTACCTCTATGTACGACGTGATCTCCAGGACCGCTTCGACTCCCCGCTGCCCGGCTGGAACTCGCACGCCGAACCCTTCGGGATGCGGCCGGACTACGAGCCGGCGGCGGGCGTGCTGCGGGGCCGGGTCGGCACCCCGGACATCCTCTCCCTGCTCGCCCTTCAGGCGGCGCTCGAGGTCTGGGACGGGGTGTCGATCGAGGCCGTACGGGCCAAGTCCCTCGCGCTGACGGACTTCTTCCTGGAGTGCGTCGCCGAGTACGTCCCCGCCGGGCGCGTGGAGTCCCTGACCCCCACGGCCCACGAGGAGCGGGGCAGCCAGGTCGCGCTGCGCTGCTCCCCCGAGCTCTCGGCTTCGCTCGAGCAGGGAGGCACCCCCTTCGCCGGGGACGTGATGAAGCGGCTGATCGAGCGGGGAGTGGTCGGTGACTTCCGCCACCCGGACGTGCTCCGCTTCGGCTTCACCCCTCTGTACGTCGGTTTCGCGGAGGTGGAGCGGGCGGCGCGGGTGCTGGGAGAGACACTTGCCTAGTCGCGCCGGTTCACTCCCGTAGCGGCGCCGGTTCACTCCCAGCCACGTCGGTTCACTCCCGTAGCCAGGTCGGTTCACTCCCCGGCGACGTACACCCCCGCCACCGCAGCGGCCCGCACAGCCCGCGCGGCCCGCTCGGCGGCGGGGGCATCGGGGGCCACCCCGGTGGTCAGCCGCAGGTAGTACAACGGCGCCGGCACCGCCGCCCGTACCACCGCCTCTGCGTCCATCCCTGCCAGCACCTTCCCCCGCGCCACCGTTTGCTCCACGCACGGCGCCCACTCCGCGACGCGCACGTCGTGGAACCGCCGCAGCGCACGAGCCGTGCGCTCGTCGCAGGTCGCCCCCGCGATGACCGCCCGGAACAGAGCGCCCTGGCGCGGATCCGCGAGCGTCCGCTGCACCAGCGAGGCGTTGGCCCGCAGATCCCCGAGCAGCGACCCGGTCTCCTCGCGCGGCAGAGACTGCTCGGCCATGTCCACCAGCAGATCGGCGACCAGCCCCGTCACCGACCCCCACCGCAAGTACACCGGTACACGGTCGTCTTGCCCACCTTGGCCCGCCGCGCGACGTCCCCGAGGGCGAGGTGCGCGAACCCCTGCTCGGCCGGCACGTCCCCGGCCGCCCGCGGCACTGCCTCACCGAGCGTGACATGCCCGTGTCCGCGCACGTCACCGGACTGATACCGTCCCGGCCAACGGCCGAATTCACTCCAGGTCCGCCGAGTCCGTTTCGTCGCTGAGAGGTTGGAGCATGCCGGACGCCGCCGCACCCCGCGATGCCGCAGAACCGGAGAACACCGCCGCCCGGGACAGGGCGGCGGCCAGGGACACCACCGCAGCGGAGCACACCACCGCAGCGGAGCACACGGCCGCAGCGGAGCACACGGCCGCAGCGGAGCACACGGCCGCAGCGGAGAACACGGCCGCAGCGGAGAACACGGCCGGTCGTGACGCCGCAGCCCGTGCCGCCGCGGAGGAGGAGTCGCTCTTCTCGCATCCGCCCGTCGACCCCGACACCAGCGTCGCGTACGGTGACCACCCCGACCAGGTGATCGACCTCTACGCCCCGCGCAAGTCCGGCTCCCCGGCGCCCTCCTCCCACGTCCCGCTCGTCGTGGTCCTGCACGGCGGTGCCTGGCGGGCCCCGTACGACCGCCGCCACATCAGCCCGTTCGCGGACTTCCTCGCCCGCCGGGGCTTCGCCGTGGCCAGCGTCGAGTACCGCCGGGGCAGCGCCGCCCCGGCCCAGTCGGGCGAGGCCGGCGACGCGGGCGAGGCGCCGGTCGCGGGCCGCTGGCCGGACACGTTCGACGACGTGGCGGCCGCGCTCGACGCCCTGCCCGCGCTCGTACGGGGAGCGCTCCCACAGGCCGACCCGCGCCGCACGGTGATCACCGGCCACTCGGCGGGCGGCCACCTGGCCCTGTGGGCGGCGGCCCGGCACGTCCTGCCCCCCGACGCACCCTGGCGCACCGACCGTCCCGCGCCCCTGCGCGGCGTGGTCGCCCTCGCGCCGATCGCGGACTTCTCGATCGCCGACAAGCTGGATGTGTGCGGCGGAGCGTCACGCCAACTCCTCGGCGGAGAGGAGAAGTTCGTCGAGCGCCAGCCGTACGCCGACCCGGCTCTGCTGCTGCCGACCGGCATCGCGACGACCCTGGTCCAGGGGCGTACGGACGTGGTCGTACCGCAGGCGGTCGCGGAGTCGTACGCGGAGGCCGCGGCGAAGGCCGGCGAGGTGGTGGGCCTGACCCTTCTGGAGGACGTGGGCCACTTTCCTTTGATCGACCCGGCCGCGGACGCGTGCGCGGTGGTGGCGGAGGAGATCGCTCAGCTGGCGTGGTGAGTGCCAGGCCGGGCGCCGGTCAGGGACCCCGGTCATACCCGTAGTACCTGAGAGCTACGCCCCAGAACACCTCCCCGGCGTGACGCGAACGACAACCCCGGATCCGTAACTTCCCCTCCAGACCCGATGGCCGGGCGGACGGGAGGGGGAGAAGCCATGGGGCTCGAGCCGATGACTTCGGGCGCGGATCCGGGGGAGGGGGCGGGGGGAGAGGGTGTTGAACGGGGGCCGGGGGAGTTGGTCGTAGCGCGGCCGAGCGCGGCGGCCCGCACAGAACTGAGCGTGGCGGCCCGCATCGAGGAAACGAGCCCTGCCCACAGGCCAGGCAAACCGTCCCGCCCCGCCCACCGATGGCGCCGTGCCTTCCTGGCTGTCCTGATCACCGCCGCCGTGGCGGTCCCCCTCTCGGCCGCCGCCCGCCCCCGGATCCCCGCGCCGGCCCCGGCGACGCTCGCCCCTCTGACCCGGACCACCCTCGACGCGGCTTATGAGGCGAACCGCGCCAACGCCGCGCAGGCGTCCCGCATGGCCGCCGCGCACGGCGACGCGCACCGCGCGGCCGCGGACCGGGCGCTGGCCGCGCCGTCCCGCCACCTGCTCTCCTTCGACGGCCGTGGCTCGGGCCGGGCGGCGCAGGTCGTCGGCGACCTGGCTCACGCCGACCGGACAGCGGTCGTCGTTCCGGGCTCCGACACCTCGCTCGACACTTACGACCGCTTCCGCGCGGACGCGGTGGCCCTGCACCAGGAGCTCACCCGGCAAGCCCCCGCAGGAACCCGCACGGCGGTCGTCGCCTGGCTCGGCTACGAGACACCAGGCACGGTCAGCACCACGGTCGTCACCATGGGCCGCGCCGCGCTCAGCTGCGGCTCGGGGTGGCCGTGGGGTCGGCGGGGGTTGTGGCGCAGACGGTGCCGCGCGGCGTGCGGGCGCAGGCCTGGGCATCGTCGGGGTTCAGGGCCTCGACCATGGTGGTGTGGGCGTCATGGCCCCATTGCTGGGTGTAGTGCCGGGTGCGCCCGGCGTTGTTGGTGACCCGGACGACATCGCCCTGTGACGTGCCACTCATCTTCGCCCAGGCGGCCTGGCACGCCGGGCTGAACCGCAGCTCGACGAGGATGCCGTCTCGGTGGCCGGTGTAGTACGTGGCGGCGTCTTCCCGGCATGTGGAGTATTTCGGGTCGATGCCGTAGCAGGACTGGCCCCGGCACTTCGTCGTGGAGGGAGAGGGAGAGGCGGAAAGGAAAGGGGAGGCCGAGGGCGAGGGGCGCTGTCCTTTCGCAGAGGTGTCTGCGCCCCCGAGTGTCATGGCGGCGGTGAGTCCGCAGGCGCCGACGACGGCGAGTGCAACAGCCGCGATCCACGGCCACTTTGTCCGTAGGGCTGTCCGCCCCTTTGTCCGTAGGGCCGTCCCTCCCTCCGTACGTACGCCCGAGTCAGGGGCGGCGGGCTCCTCTGCGGCTGCGGGCGCCGGGGGTGTCGGGGCGGGGGTGCGGGCCGCAGCAGGAGCCGGCGCCGGAACCTGCCCCGGCCCCGAAGTCGCCCCCGCAGCCGAAGCCCCCTCGGCGGCGGCCGGCTCCGGCGGGGCCACGGGCCGCGCGCTGGCCTCCGCGTGGAGATCCAGGGCCGCGGTGAGCTCCTGCGGTGAGCGGCCCAGCACCTCGTGCATCGTGCGGATCACATCGGGCCGGGCGAGGACCGGGCGGGACCGGTGCAGATAGCGCGAGAGCATCTCCTGGCTGGTCTTCACGCCCCGCTCGGTGATCCGCCGGGCCAGAGCCTCCTGCGTGATCTTGCCCGGGTCGTCCTCCCACCAGCTCCTCAGCAGCTGGGCGAGTTGGTGTCGCGCCGCCTTCGCGGACTCGTCGCACTGAACGCTCATTGATGCATTCCCCCTAGGGAGCCCATGCATGACCGCAGGTCAGAAGCGTGCATGGGGCGTCACGTGTGCATGAATCAGCTGACCCGCCGGAAGTGTAGGACCCGCCGGAAAAGTTCGGGCAGGGTAGGGCCATCCCCCCAACTCGGTCGTTCGACCTCCTCTTTCCACGCCTTTCATGACTTCCGAAGGAGACCCGACTGTGCCCAAGCGCGCACGCGCCCTGCGGCTCACGGCGGCCGCCATCGCCACCGCCTCTCTCGCGGGCGGTGCTCTGCTGACCACCGCGGCCGAGAGCGTCGCCGCCTCCCCGAGCGCGTACACGGTGAAGGGCGTCGACACCAGCCACCACAACCACGACGCGACCGGCAAGGCCATCGACTGGAAACGTGTCGCCCAGAGCAACTCCTTCGCCTTCCTCAAGGCGACTCAGGGCACCAGCTACAAGGACCCGTGGTTCGCACGGGACTTCAAGGCCGTCTCCGGTACGTCCCTGCTGCGGGCGCCGTACCACTTCTTCGACCCGAAGAGCACGAACGACGGCGCCGCCCAGGCCGACCACTTCATCCGCACCGCACGCGCCGCCGGCTACACCGGGACCAAGGCCAGGGAACTGCCGCCGGTCCTGGACGTGGAGAGCGTGTGGGTGAACGGGAAGGAGGTGTGCCCGAAGGCGCTGCGCGCCGACCAGCTCGACATCTTCCTGAAGCGGGTGAAGTCGGCGTTCAAGGTGACGCCCATCGTCTACACGCGCGCCTCCTTCGTGAACGGATGCATGGGCGGCAAGGGGCAGGTCTTCAAGGGCTACCCGCTGTGGCTCGCCCGGTACGGCAGCGGCGCCAACGAGCCGCAGAACGTGCCGGGGGCGGGCTCCTGGACGTTCTGGCAGTACACCGAGTCCGAGCGGGTCCCGGGCATCTCGGGCACCGCCGACCGCAACGTGTACCGCGGCACCCTCGCCCAGCTGCGCGCCATGGCCCACCTGGGCGGCACCCCGATGCCGCAGCCGGGCACCTCCTGGCCCACGGTCAAGTCCGGTCAGCGCGGCGTCGACGTGACGACGGTCCAGCTGCTGCTGACCGCCCAGGGATACACGACCGACGCCGATGGCATCTTCGGCGCGGGCACCGCAGCCAAGGTCAAGGCCTTCCAGAAGGCCAAGGGCCTCACCGCCGACGGCATCGTCGGCCCCAACACCTGGGCCAAGCTCGTCATCACCCTCAAGACCGGCTCCAAGGGATCCGCCGTCAAGGCCCTCCAGCGCCAGCTCACCGACAACGGCTACACCGTCACCGCCGACGGCATCTTCGGCGCGGGCACCGCCGCCAAGGTCAAGGCCTTCCAGAAGGCCAAGGGCCTCACCGCCGACGGCATCGTCGGCCCCAACACCTGGGCCGCCCTGGTCTCCCACTGAGGGACGGCCGTATCCGACTCGCTGTCACGAATCCGATTCCACCGAGGAAAGGAATCACACCCTTGCATAAGGCAAAGCACAGGCAGAAGCGGCGTCACATCGCCTCCGCGACCCTCCTCGCCTCGGCCCTGGCGGCCGGCATCACGGCGACCGCCCTGCCCCACGCCCTGGCATCCACCCCCGCCACCGTGGCGCAGGCGGGCACGGCCGCCAGCGCCACCGCGCAGGCATCCTGGCCCACGGTCAAGTCCGGTCAGCGCGGCGTCGACGTGACGACGGTCCAGCTGCTGCTGACCGCCCAGGGATACACGACCGACGCCGATGGCATCTTCGGCGCGGGCACCGCAGCCAAGGTCAAGGCCTTCCAGAAGGCCAAGGGCCTCACCGCCGACGGCATCGTCGGCCCCAACACCTGGGCCAAGCTCGTCATCACCCTCAAGACCGGCTCCAAGGGATCCGCCGTCAAGGCCCTCCAGCGCCAGCTCACCGACAACGGCTACACCGTCACCGCCGACGGCATCTTCGGCGCGGGCACCGCCGCCAAGGTCAAGGCCTTCCAGAAGGCCAAGGGCCTCACCGCCGACGGCATCGTCGGCCCCAACACCTGGGCCAAGCTGGTCAGCGGCGGTGGCAGCGGCAACCCTGGGGGCGGCAACCCCGGCAGCGGCAAGCTCAGCGACGCCCAGGCCGCGGCCCGGCTGAAGGCCGCGGGCATCACCCGCTCCTCCACGGGCAACTGCACCGACCGCAACCGCAAGAACTGCACCAGCTTCCAGGACATCCGGGTCGGCACCATCAACGGTGTCATCGCCCTGAAGAAGGCGAGCGGTTGCAGCATCGTCATCACCGGCGGCACGGAAGTCGGCCACGCCGGAGGCACGTACAGCCACTGGAACGGCTACAAGGTCGACGTCCGCCGCACCTCGTGCGTCACCAACTACATCGAGAGCCACTCCAAGAAGCACCACAAGCGCGGTGACGGCGCCTGGGTGTGGCGTGTGACCTCCGGTGGCAAGACGGTCATCGACTACGCCGACGAGCGCTGGGCGAACCACTGGGACATCACGTACTACTGATCCCGCCACGGATCTCCGTACGGAACCCGCAATCGCGCGCGTCCCCCCGCGCGACAGTGCCCGGCCGGGGCTGTAGCCCGGCCGGGCACCCGCCGTGTCCGGGAGGTCGCCCGATCCGGCGACAAGGCGCCACGTGGCCGTCGATGAACACGTACAGTGCCGCCAGCAGGGCGTCCAGGCCGGACATCACACTCAGGCCGGCGGGCGCCTGGCCGCCGTCACCTTCGGCCTGGCCCAGTGCGGCCTCGCCCTCCTGCTCCGCGACCGACTGCGCCGTGCGATGAGCTGCCCCATGGCCCGGGCGGCCGTGGCTCTGGTCAACGTCTCCGCGATGACGATCTTCCTCTGGCACCAGACGGCCCTGATGGCGACGACCGCCACGGGCCTCCTCGCAGGCCGCCTCCCCGGCCTGCACACACTCCCCGACAACCTGGGACGGGTGGCGGCCCGCCTGGCCTCCCGGTCTTCGCCCTGGCCCTGGCCGTCTGCTGGGCGGCCTTCCGCACCTACGAACAGGGGTCCCACCGCCCGAGGAACCGCCCCTCCCGAGTGATCCGAGTCCACCGGGGCAAAAGTCCGCCGACACCGAGGACGATCCGACGTGCCTAGGGGGCGGCGTGCTCCGACGCCTCCGCACGACGCCGTCGCCGAACAGACCGTGAAGACGCACGTCGGCCGCATCCTGGTGAAGCTGGGCCTCAGGGACCGCACCCAGGCGGCGGTGTTCGCGTACGAGTCGGGCCTGGTCCGGCCCTCCGGGGACTGAGCGCGGTTGTCGGCGGGAGGAGCCGGACATACCCGTAGTACCTGAGACGGACCCCGAAGGACCCCTCTCACTGGGGACGACCGCGACCCCCGCCTGCGCCTACCGTTTCCACCGTCCCGAGACGACCCAGACGCAGACGACGCCGGATGGTGGGACGCCACCAAGCGGCTGATCACGGAGTTCTCGAAGATGTCCGAGGGCCCGCGCCTGGCGCCCACCGCGCAGGCGGCGTACGGGGACCTGACCGAGCGGGAGACGGAGGTACTGGTCCTCATCGCGCAGGGCCTGTCGAACGCGGAGATCGCCGAGCGGCTGGTGGTCGCCGAGTCGACGATCAAGACCCATGTGAGCCGGATCCTGGTCAAGCTGGGCCTCAGGGACCGGACGCAGGCGGCGGTGTTCGCGTACGAGGCGCGCCTGGTCACGCCGGGATGAGACACCCCTGGTCAGGGAGGGGGAGGCCGGGCTAGCGTCCGGCCATGGCAGCTTTGGAGCTCTCGCAGGCCTTCGACCCCTGGGACCCGGCGTTCGTCGCCGACCCCTACCCCGCCTATGCCGAGCTGCGTGCCCGGGGCCGCGTGCTCTACTACGAGCCCAGCAACCAGTGGCTGGTCCCGCACCACGCGGACGTCTCGGCGCTGCTGCGCGACCGGCGGCTGGGCCGGACGTACCAGCACCGGTTCACGCACGAGGACTTCGGCCGTACGCCGCCCCCGCCGGAGCACGAGCCGTTCCACGTCCTGAACGACCACGGGATGCTCGACCTGGAGCCGCCGGACCACACCCGGATCAGGCGTCTGGTGTCGAAGGCGTTCACGCCGCGGACGGTGGAGCAGCTCAGGCCGTACGTGCACGGCCTGGCGAACGAGCTGGTCTCCGCCCTGGTGGAGGCGGGCGGCGGTGACCTGCTGACGGACGTCGCGGAGCCGCTTCCGGTCGCCGTGATCGCCGAGATGCTGGGCATCCCCGAGTCGGACCGGGCCCAGCTGCGGCCCTGGTCGGCGGACATCTGCGGGATGTACGAGCTGAACCCGTCCCCGGAGACGGCGGCGAAGGCGGTGCGGGCGTCGGTGGAGTTCTCGGACTATCTCCGGGAGCTGATCGCGGCCCGCCGCAAGGAGCCGGGCGACGACCTGATCTCGGGCCTGATCGCGGCCCACGACGAGGGCGACCGGCTGACGGAACAGGAGATGATCTCCACGGCCGTCCTCCTCCTGAACGCCGGGCACGAGGCCACGGTGAACGCCACGGTCAACGGCTGGTGGGCGCTGTTCCGCAACCCCGGCCAGCTGGCGGCCCTCCGCGCGGACCACTCCCTGATCCCGTCCGCCGTCGAAGAGCTGATGCGCTACGACACCCCGCTCCAGCTCTTCGAACGCTGGGTCCTGGACGAGATCGAGATCGACGGCACGAAGATCCCGCGGGGTGCGGAGATCGCCATGCTCTTCGGCTCGGCCAACCACGACCCGGCGGTCTTCACCGACCCCGAGCGGCTGGACCTCACCCGCAAGGACAACCCCCACATCTCCTTCAGCGCGGGCATCCACTACTGCATCGGCGCCCCCCTGGCCCGCATCGAACTGGCGGCCTCCATGAGGGCCCTGCTGGAGCGGGCCCCGACACTCACCCTGGTGGCGGAGCCCGAGCGCAAGCCGAACTTCGTCATCCGAGGGCTGAAGGGACTGACCGTGGAGATCGGCTGAGACTGGCTGAGACCGGCTGAGACCGGCTGAGACCGGCTGAGACCGGCTGAGACCGGCTGAGGGGCCGTATCAGGTGGTCATGTCCCGGCGCCGCAGCCCGGCGAGTCCCCCGGCCACCAGCACCACCGCAAGCGCCACCAGCACTCCCACCGGCCCCCACTCCATCTCGCCGCCCGGCAGCTTCGGCAGATGTCCGAACGGCGACACGTCCAGCAGCGCCTGCGGGACATCCAGTGCGGGGCCGACCCAGCCGATCAGCAGGACCGCCCCGGCCACGCCCCACGCGGCCACCGCACCCTGCGGCAGGACGCCGTAGAGCAGGACCGCGATGCCGCCGATCACCCACACCGCGGCCACCTGCACCAGGCACGCGCCCAGGATCGGCCCCACCTCCTTGCCGTAGCCGACCGCGAAGCCGAGGCCTGCCAGCAGCATGATCAGTACCGCCCCGCCGAAGGCGATCACCAGGTGGCCCGCGGCCCAGCGCAGTCGCCCGACCGCGTTCGCCAGCACCGGCTCCGCCCGCCCGGACGTCTCCTCGCCGTGCAGCCGCAGCACCGCCGCCACGATGTACAACGCGGCGACCAGGCCGAGCATCCCGACCAGCGCCGCGAGGAACGCGTTCGTCAGCCCGGTCTGCCCGCCCATCCGCTGGAAGATCTCGCGGGCGTTGTCGTTGTCGCGGACCAGGTCGGCCGCGCCGTCCGTCATCCCGCCGTAGACGACGCCGGCGAGGAAGAAGCCGATGCTCCAGCCGAGCACGCTGCCCCGCTGCAGCCGCCAGGCCAGCGCGCCCGCTGTGCCCAGCCGTCCCTGTGCCGGTCCCGGCCGGGTCGCCAGGAAGGCCATGCCGACGTCGCGGCGCCCGGCCAGTTCGTAGGCCGCCATGCCCTGGATCAGCGCCGCCGCCGCGAACAGCAGCAGCACCCACCACCGCTCGTCCGCGAACGCCCGCATGTTCTCCAGCCAGCCCAGCGGCGACAGCCAGGTCAGCACCGACGAACCGTCGTCTGCGGCCGAGTCGCCCGCCGCGCGCAGCACGAAGGCCGCGCCCAGCACCGCCGCCGTCAGGCCCCGGGCCAGCCGGGCGCTCTCCGTCAGCTGGGCGACGATCGCCGCCATCGTGGCGAAGACCATGCCCACGCCCGCCACCCCGAGCCCGAGGGCCAGAGCACCCAGAGCCCCCTGTCCGGCCAGCCCGGCCGTGATCAGCAGGGCCAGGGCCGCGTTGGCGACCGCCGCGGCGAGCAGCGCCGCCGTCAGGGGAGCGCGCCGGCCCACCATCGCGGACGACACCAGCTCCTGCCGCCCGCTCTCCTCCTCGTCCCGGGTGTGCCGTACGACGACGAGCAGGCTCATCACCGCCGCGAGCGCGCCCGCGTACACGCCGATCCGCCAGGCCGTGAGCGCGCCGAGCGAGTCGGCGAAGACCGGGCCGACCATCGCGCGCAGGGAGGTGTTCGTGGCCATCTGGTGCATCAGGTCGGCGCGTTCGGCCGGGGTGCCGTACAGGCCCTTGAGGGTGTTCGGCATCGAGAGGACCATCAGCGCGTTCACCGCGACCCAGACCGGGATCATCACCCGGTCGCGGCGCAGCGCGAACCGCAGGAGCGTGCCGGTGCCGGCCAGTTGGCGGCTGCCTCCGGTCCGTACCCCGAAGGTTGTCGTGGTCATCGGGCCACCTCGCCGAGGTCGTCCTGGTAGTGCCGCAGGAACAGTTCCTCCAGCGTCGGCGGTGTCGACGTCAGCGACCGCACCCCCGACTCGCTCAGTGACCGCAGCACCTCGTTCAGCTTGTCGGTGTCCACCTGGAGGCGGACCCGACGGCCCTGCACGGCAAGGTCGTGGACGCCGGGCAGGCGGGACAACCCGTTGGGCGGGCCCGCGAGTTCGGCGGTGACGCTGGTGCGCGTGAGGTGGCGCAGGTCGGCGAGCGAGCCGCTCTCCACGGTCCGGCCCTTGCGGATGATGCTCACCCGGTCGCAGAGCTGCTCCACCTCGCTGAGGATGTGCGAGGAGAGCAGGATCGTGCGGCCACGGTCCCGCTCCTCCTCCACGCACCGCTGGAAGACCTCCTCCATCAGCGGGTCGAGGCCCGACGTCGGCTCGTCCAGGATCAGCAGGTCGACGTCCGAGGCGAAGGCGGCGACCAGGGCGACCTTCTGCCGGTTGCCCTTGGAGTACGTGCGGCCCTTCTTCGTCGGGTCCAGCTCGAACCGCTCGATCAGCTCCGCCCGGCGCCGCTTGTCCAGGCCTCCGCGCAGGCGGCCGTACAGGTCGATGACCTCGCCGCCGGAGAGGTTGCGCCACAGTGTCACGTCCCCGGGAACGTAGGCGATCCGGCGGTGCACCTCCACCGCGTCCGTCCATGGGTCGCGGCCCAGCACCTGCGCGGCGCCCGCGTCGGCGCGCAGCAGGCCGAGCAGCACCCGGATGGTGGTGGACTTTCCGGCGCCGTTGGGGCCGAGGAAACCGTGCACCTCCCCGGTCTCGACGTCCAGGTCGAGGCCGTCCAGGGCGCGTGTCTTGCCGAACGACTTGTGCAGTCCGGAGACGGTGATTGCCTTCGTCATGGTTCAGAACGTACGCTTCTTTCAGAAAATTGTGAAGTTAAGGAATCGTATAAACCACCGATAGACTGGCGGGACGGTGTCCGAGCAGGGGAGATGGTCCAGGCATGACGGATCCGAAGGCGGTGGCGCGGGACCCGGAGTCGGTCTCACGGTTCGTCGAGCACTTCGCGGCGCAGCTCGTCGAGGCCGGTCTGCCGAGAATGCCCGCCCGGGTCTTCGCGGCGCTGCTCGCCTCCGACACCGGCGCACTGACCTCCGCCGAGCTGGGCGAGCAGCTGCAGATCAGCCCGGCCGCGGTCTCCGGCGCGGTGCGCTACCTGGCGCAGGTGCACATGGTGTCCCGCGAGCGGGAGCCCGGCTCGCGCCGCGAGCGGTACCGGGTGCACGGCGACCAGTGGTACGAGGCGCTCACCAACCGCGAGGCGATCATCAAGCGCTGGGAGGACGCGCTGCGGGAAGGGGTCGCCAGCCTCGGGGCCGACACCCCGGCGGGCCGCCGGATGGCCGAGACCCTGGCCTTCTTCGAGTTCGTCGAGGGCGAGATCGAGGCGATGATGGAGCGCTGGCGCGAGCACCGCGAAAAGACCTTCGGCCGGGACTGACTGCCCCCGGCCGGTCAGCCGTGATTGACTGCCCCCGGCCGGTCAGCCGTGACTGACCGCTCCGGCTGGCCAGCCGTGCCCCTCGGGGAGTCACCGCTCCCTCGTCTCCTCCGCCTCCTCCAGCACCGCCGGGCGGACTCACCCCGGCACCGGCAACGTGAGCCCCCAAGCCCCTTCCCGGACCGTCCACGTCCGCGTCCGTACCGGCCCGGACACCACCGCATCCGCGCGGTAGCGGAAGTCCGCTCCCGAGACGGTCACCGTGCGGCCCTCCGCCAGCACCGGGGAGGCCTCCGCGCCCACGGACAGCGGGCGGACCTCCACCTCGGCCACCCCGGAGTCCCCTGGCGTGACCGACACCGCCTCCACCGGCTGGTCCAGGTCCACGACCGTCACCCCGTCGACCTCCACCCGCAGCCGGGAGGGCCCGGGCCCGGCAACGGTCGTCGTCCGGGGCGGGCGGGCCACCAGGGTCCGTACGAGGAACTGGCAGGTCCGCAGCCAGGGACGTCCCGCCCACGCGGAGACCGCCGTCGCACCCGCCGGGACCTCCCGCGGGGTGGCCGGTGGGATGCGCAGCGCGCCCAGCACCACCCCGTCGCTGTCGTCGACGAGCAGATCCAGCCGCTGCTCGGCCCCGTCGAGCACCGCCCGCGCCGCCGCCACCGCCCCCGTCGGCACGCCCAGGGAGCGGGCCAGGGACAGCACGCTTCCGACCGGCACCACCGACAGCACGCATTCCGCCAGCTCCCGCTGCCGGTGCAGCAGGGACACCGCCCGCAGCAGCGCCCGGTCGTCGCCGACCACCACCGGCCGCCGCGAGCCGCGCCGCTCAAGTGCCCGAGCGAATTCCTCGGGCCCCTCCGGCAGGCACAGTTTCATGTTGGCACCCGCGCTGAGCACGTCCTTCGCGATCCGTACGGACTCGCCGTCGGTCCGACGGGCGACCGGGTCGATGACCACCAGCAGCTGGTCGGAAGTCGCCACCTCGGTCCTGCCTCGCTTCCTCGGGTAGCATCTTTGTGCAAGAGCCCCTTGCGCTATTGCGCCAGGGGCTTCGTCTATTCCGGGGCATCCGGTCCGACGGTTGTGCGGCCAACGACGGTCGCGGTGCACGCGGCGGTGAACCCTCCGCGTACGCCCCTGACCTTGGACATGCCCCGCCCGGAAGGGGTGTACGCGCGTGCCCGCACTTGTGCTGCTCGGTGCTCAGTGGGGTGACGAAGGCAAGGGAAAGGCGACCGACCTGCTCGGTGGCTCGGTGGACTATGTGGTGCGTTACCAGGGCGGAAACAACGCCGGCCACACGGTGGTCGTCGGCGACCAGAAGTATGCACTGCACCTCCTCCCTTCCGGAATCCTGTCGCCCGGTTGTACGCCCGTCATCGGCAACGGCGTCGTCGTCGACCCGTCGGTCCTGCTCTCCGAGCTGAGCGGTCTGAACGAGCGCGGCGTCGACACGTCCAAGCTGCTGATCAGCGGCAACGCGCACGTCATCACGCCGTACAACGTCACGATCGACAAGGTGACGGAGCGCTTCCTCGGAAAGCGCAAGATCGGCACCACCGGCCGCGGCATCGGCCCGACCTACGCCGACAAGATCAACCGAGTCGGCATCCGCGTGCAGGACCTGTACGACGAGTCGATCCTCACCCAGAAGGTCGAAGCGGCCCTCGACGTCAAGAACCAGATCCTGACCAAGCTGTACAACCGGCGCGCGATCGCCGTGAACCAGGTGGTCGAGGAGCTGCTGGGCTACGCCGAGAAGATGAGGCCGTACGTCGCCGACACCGTCCTGATCCTCAACCAGGCGCTGGACGAGAACAAGGTGGTTCTCTTCGAGGGCGGCCAGGGCACGCTGCTGGACATCGACCACGGCACGTATCCGTTCGTGACCTCGTCGAACCCGACCGCGGGCGGCGCCTGCACCGGCGCCGGCGTCGGCCCGACCAGGATCAGCCGCGTGATCGGCATCCTGAAGGCCTACACGACCCGCGTCGGCTCGGGCCCCTTCCCGACCGAGCTGTTCGACGAGGACGGCGAGGCGCTGCGCCGGATCGGCGGCGAGCGGGGCGTGACGACGGGCCGCGACCGCCGCTGCGGCTGGTTCGACGCGGTGATCGCCCGCTACGCGACCCGGGTGAACGGCCTGACCGACTTCTTCCTGACCAAGCTCGACGTGCTGACCGGCTGGGAGCAGATCCCGGTGTGCGTCGCCTACGAGATCGACGGCAAGCGCGTCGAGGAGCTCCCGTACTCCCAGACCGACTTCCACCACGCGAAGCCGGTCTACGAGTACCTCCCCGGCTGGCAGGAGGACATCACGAAGGCCAAGACCTTCGCCGACCTGCCGAAGAACGCGCAGAACTACGTCAAGGCCCTCGAGGACATGTCCGGCGCCCCGATCTCCGCGATCGGCGTGGGCCCGGGCCGCGACGAGACGATCGAGATCAACCCGTTCATCTGAGGCGCTTTCCCGGGCTCCTTCTCGCGGGGCTGGAAAGTCTGATGTGATGGCCGGTGTGGTGATCCGCGTCGGCCATCCCTTCCCGAGAGCGCGAAGTGGACCGGAGGGGTGACTACTGTGTCCGCCGTGAAGGAAACGGGATGCTGCTGAGATTCCGGGTCGCGAACGTCCGGTCCCTGCGCGATGAGCAGGAACTGTCGTTTGTGGCCCCTGAGGACAACGAGGACGAGCGGACCACGGCCCGCGAGGTGGAGCTCTCCGATGGGCGTCGGCTTCTCGTTCACACCGTCCTCGGCGTTTTCGGCGCCAACGCGTCCGGCAAGTCCAATGTGATCGCTGCGCTGAAGAACATGCGCAACGCCGTCCTGCGTTCGTACGCCGACTGGACCTCCTACGACGGCATCCCCCGTGACGAGTTCGCCCTCGACCCGAAGGCGGCCGCGGAGACCTCCCTGCGTGTTCACCGAGGGCGAGGTGACCGAGCCCGAGTACATCGACATCATCGTGAAGAACGGTGTTCCGGCTCAGGCCGGCCGAACGGTTCAGCACCACATCGAGAACCCGAATGCCGAGGGCAAACACCGCAAGCCGTTACGGATGGTCCAGGACGCGGTGCGCACCCTTCGCAAGGTGGAGCGGGAGGCGAAGGACGCCGGGCTGCGAGAGCGGGACTGGAACTGGCCGCAGGTGTGGGTCCTCTTCGACCGCGACGACTACCTCGCTTGCATGAGGCTCGGGACAACCTTAGCGACGAGCGCGCCTGCGAGATCGTGCTCGGCATCCTCCGCGACGACCTCGCGGCCAAGCAGCTGGGAAAAGGCGGCGACTTTGAAAGGTGCTCTCGTGGGGAGCCTGCTGGCTGGCAGGGGCTAGCCGGGGAGTCACGTCCCTTCAATGCAGACGGCATTTTGTGCATACCCAGGAGGCGTCCATGCCCGTCCGAAAGCCGCCCACCGCCAGGCAGCGGCGGCTCGGAGTCGAGTTGCGTCGGATGCGGGAGCACGTCGGGCTCTCCCTCGCCGAGGCCGCTGCGCTGCATCGCGTGGACAAGACGGCGATCAGCAACACCGAGTCCGCCCGGTTCGGGGTGAGTGCGGACCGGGTGCGGGTGTGGGCGGCCAACTACTCCTGCCCCGACCAGGCCTACGTCAACGCCCTTGCGGACATGGCCAGGGAGCGGACCGGCTCCAACTGGTGGGACGAGTTCAGGGACTCCATAGCTTCCTACATGCTCGACTTGGCCGAACTGGAGCACCATGCTGTTGGCCTCCGGCACGTACAGATCACGCATCTGCCAGGGCTCTTGCAGCACGAGGATTACGCCCGTGCCGTGTTCCGTGAGGCCGTACCGCCGTTGTCGTCCGAGGCCCTGGACCTCCACGTCGACTTCCGCATGCGGCGTCGGGCGCTGCTCGACCGGGTTGATCCGCCTGTCTGCTCCTTCCTCCTCCATGAGGCCGCGCTGCGGATGCTGTTTGGCGACCGGGCCGTCGTGCGGCGGCAGTTGGAGTATCTGCTGGAGCAGTCGGAGCGAGAAGCGGTGACGCTCCGCGTGGTGCCCTTCTCAGCGGGAGGTTTCCCGAGCGCGGGCAGTTCGACGATGTACGCCAGCGGTCCTGTCCGGCAGCTCGACACCGTACAGATCGACGTGCCGAACGGGATCACGTTCCTGGACTCGGAGACTCATCTGACGAACTACCGTGCTGTCCTTGACCGTTTGGAGCAGCGGTCTCTGGAGCCGGGACCCTCGTGCGACTTCATCCGCAAGGTGCTGCACGAACTATGAGAGCGTGAACCAGATGGACATCCAGTGGCGCAAGTCGTCGTACTCGGAGCAGTCGGGCAACTGCCTTGAGGTGGCCGTGGTCGACGGTCAGGTGCTGGTCAGGGAGAGCGACGATCCTGGTGTTGTCATAAAGACCACGCGCGCCAAGCTCGCCGCGTTCCTCGCCGGGGCCAAGGCAGGGGAGTTCGACGACTTGCTCTGACCAGTCGCAGAGGCATGGCGAATTTCGCATCAATGTTGATGACGCAGCACCGTTGGCGCTAGCCTGACTTCAAGCAGTAGTCGTGTGATTACCACCTGAAGCGAATGCCCCGGCGGTGTCTCCAGCACCCCGGGGCATGGCCAACGCTGCATAGGAGCGTCAGCATGCCCAAGCCTATCCGGCTTGCCCTGGAACGAACTCTTGCCCTGCTTCTGCCCATCCTGATTCCCGCCACCGGCCGACGCCGCCGTAACCGACCGGGACTCGCGCCCGCGTCCCCGCGCACCCTGTCCGGCCTGCGTCTGCTCATCCGTCGCACTGCCCCGCCCGGACTGCTCGCCGGCCTTCCGGCGAAGCCCCGGAACGGGGTCCGAACCCACGTTTCCAGCCTCCTCGACGACCCCGGCCCCCTCGTGCGCCCCTACTTGCTCGCACACGAACGGCGGCAACAGCAGCTGGAGCGTCGTGCCGCGCTCGTGCTCGCGCTCGACGGGATCGACGTCGGTCCCTGGGTGATCCACGGTCACCGCATCGGCACCCCGGTGGGAGTAGCGGCCTGATGAGCGCGTCGCCGAACGCGCGGGTCCAGGTGAGCCGTGTCCCCAACCAGCCTGTGCGCCGGGAGGACGACGGGTCGTTCGCCATCGACCTCTGGCTGTGCCGTGACGGAGTCTTCGACTCGGACGTGGCGCTGCGTCTCACCCCCGCCGAGGCGGAAGTGCTGCACGCCCAGCTGTGTTACGCGCTCGATGACGAGACCGTCTCCGTGATCGTGCCGGAGTCGAAGCGGCCCGAGTGCAGCAAGGGCGTGTCCACGACACGGAGGCGCTGAACCACCCGCGCTCGCCGAGCGTACCGACACCCCGGCACCCGTGCCCCCAATTCCCCTGTGGCGCGCGGGTTTCTGGGCGTGCGCGCATCCCAGGAGTCACAATGGGACCTGCTACGGATCATTCGTGACGCTGGGGAGGCGCGAGGCATGGCTGCCGGAGCGGTCGGGGGAACGGCCGAGAAGGACGAGGCCGAGAGGCCGCTCCTGGAACACCTCAAGGCGATGGGCTGGCAGCACATCGAAGGCGCGCGGCTGCGGGACATGGGGCAGCGCGACGACTTCCGTGAGGTGCTGCTGGAGCGGCGCCTCCGGGCCGCCGTACGCCGGAACTCGCCGTGGATGACGAACGACACGCAAGCCGAACAGGCCATCGCCCGGCTGCGCGCCGCCGCTCGTCACGTGACCGCCGGATCGCTGGCCCAGGCCAACCGGGACGCCACCACGCTGCTACTGCACGGCGTCCTTCAGCCCGGCCCGGACGAGAAGGACGTCAAGACGCGGTTCGTGGACTGGTCGCAGGAGGCGTTGGAGGGAAGCCGGGAGGAGATCCTGGCGCGCAACGACTACCTCGTCGTCGACCAGTTACGGGTCCACGACGCGGACGGCAGGCCCGCCGTCCTGGACCTCCTGCTGTTGACCACGGGTACGAAGTCGATGCGGCGCAGCAGTTCCTGGAACTGCCACGCCCGCAGCAGCAGGGACTCTTCCGCGGTGTACGTCTCCGGTGCCCGCCCGCGCAGACCCTCCCGCCGACCGCTGCGGTCGAACTCCGTCACCGCCGCAGCAGGTCGGCCCGTGCGTCCCGGAACGCGTCCCGGTACAGCACCGCAGCCCGCCTGCTGACTGCGGCCACCTGCGCCTTGAACCCGCCGGTGAGCGGCCCGGTGACATAGTGCTCCAGCATGTCGACCGCCTTGCGGCGGATCAGCGGAACCGACTCGGCGACGGCTCGTGCGGACGGCGTGCCGTACTTCTGGCGCACCCGCTCCCGCTCGGTGTCGTCCAGCGGCTCGATCAGGTCCTCGAAGCACTCGTCCATGCGCTGCTTGTCGCGCACTTCGGCGGTGGTGGCACGGCCCTCGTAGCGGACAGGCACGACGACCTTGTCCCGCTCGGCCTCGGTCATGCGGTACGTGTCGAGAAACTCGGGCGCGCCACCGGGGCGGCTGCTCGGCTCCAGACCGAAGATGCGCCCGGTGTCGGTGAGTCTGCCCTGCATGAGCGGGGTGCCGGTGAAGCCGATCCGGGCGGCGTTGGGCAGGGCCTTGCGCAGGCAGGCGTGGAGGACGGAGGTGTGGGACCGGTGCCTCGCTGATCCGACGCCCGAGGACCTGCGCCGACTCGTGGCCGAGATGTACGACGAGATCACCAACCGAGTCCGACTGGCGTCCTTCGGGGGTGCCGAGGCGCATGTGACGATGCTCGAGGCACGCCTGTACGAGCGCCTGCGCGCGGCCGGATACCGCCTTGGCGGTGAAGGACGCCAGGAAGTGAAGCGACTCGCGTCGACACTCGCCGGGTACGCCGTGGACCACCTGGAGGACTTCCGGGCGGAGGCCCGGAGAGAATAGAGCCATGTCACCGCGGCCCGAACCCTCCGAGGACCACCTCGGCGAACCGGTGCTCACCGAGGACGGCGTTCTGGTGGTCGACGGGCGTGAGCTGAGCGTGCGGATCAGTGCCCGGCGCCGACGCGTCGGCCTGACCGTGGAGCGGGACAGGTCCCTCACCCTGCACGTTCCCCGGGGGTGCGAGCTGCGGCGGGTGAAGGAGTTCGTGCGCGGCAGCAGCGCCTGGATCGAGGACAAAACCCGGCTCAGTGAGGAACGCCGCCAGCTGCACCCTGTCCGTACGCTCCGCGACGGCGAGATCCACCGCTACCTCGGGCGAGACTATCGGCTGCTCGTCGTCGTCGAGGAGGAGGCCGGAAAGGCGCCGTTGCAGTGGGGTGGCGACGTTGCGGTACCCAGGGTGCGGCTGGTGGCGGGGCGACTGCGCATGGACCGCTCGGTTGCCGCGGATCCGGGCCTCGCCCGTGAGGCTCTCGCGGACTGGTACAGCCGGGCCGGGCAGCGCTGGATGCGCGGTCGCCTCCAGCCGTGGGCGGCGCGCATGGACGTCCCCGAGCCGGCGGTCCGTGTTCGTGACCTCGGGCATCGCTGGGGCAGCTACCGCTCCGGACCCGGCAATGGTGTGATCTTGCTGCACTGGGCCACCTTCCAACTACCCATCCACCTGGTCGACTACGTCATCTCGCACGAACTCGCCCACGTACGTGTCTCAGGTCATGGACCGGAGTACTGGCGGCTGCTGGGCCGGGCACTGCCCGAGTGCCGTCACTTGAAGGCGGAGCTGGACGAACTGGGCCGACGCGTCTGGATGGGTGACTTCTCACGCTGAGCATGGCCGCCCGGCGTCACCCGGCTCACCGCCGAGCCGGGGCACGTGTCGTACATCCCGGTGCCCGCGCTCGACGGCTGTACCTGGCCCCTGAGCTGGCGGTACCGTCCGACCGGCGACGGCCGTCTGGTGCACACGCTGCTCCTGCCGGGGCAGCTCAGGCAGCTCCTCCGTCAGGAGAGCGCGCCCGTATGGGCCCACACCGTCGAGGTCGAGATACCCCGGTCATGAACCTCGAAGACCGGCAGAAGTGACGCTCCCGGCTGGGCCGGTCCTCAGCTGAAGACGATCATCGACCCCTGCGCCAGACTCCGCGTCGCCGCCGCGTGCAGCCCCAGCCACACGTGCCGCTCGCGGGCGAAGGGGCTGGGGTCGTACGGCGCGGGGGCGGCCGGTTGCTCCAACTCAGTGGGACCGAGCGGGGGTTCGAGGGTCGCCGGGGGGTTGGCCGGGTCGATGCCGATGGCCTGGGCCACGAACTCCAGCTCCCGCAGCAAGGCCTGGGAGGAGCCCAGCGGGCCGCCGCCGGCGAGCAGTTCGTCGTTGGACAGCGGCTGAGGGAAGTCGAGCGGGACGTATGCGCCCGCGTGGTCGTAGTGCCAGACCAGGTGCGACTGCTGGGCGGTCGTCTCGAACATTTCCAGCAACTGCTCGTAGTCGCCGCCCAGTTCGTCGACCGGCGTCAGCGGCAGCCCGCACACCTGGAGCAGGTAGGCGCGACGCAGGAAGTGCAGCGCGTCGTAGTCGAAGCCGGCCACCGGCGCGACCTCGCCGGACAGGCCCGGCATGTACTGGTACACCGGCACCGGCGGGAGCCCGTTCTCGGCGAGCACCTTGTTGTACTGCGCGAGTTCCTCGGCGAACGGGTTGTCGGGGGTGTGGCACAACACGTCGACGAGCGGTACCAGCCACAGGTCACAGGCCAAAGAAGGCTCCTCGCATAGGGCAGAGCAGAGTGTGTTCGGTGGTCAGGGAAGAGTAGAGAGTAGTCGGTGCGGGGCGGCTCAGCTCCCCTCGTGCAGGTCCCATACCCACACCCCGCCGGTCCACTTCCCCGGACGGCCCACGAGCTTCGCCACGGCCTCGCGCAGGGGGCCGTCGTTCGGCTGGGGCGCCAGGACGAGGACGCCCGCGTGCCAGTAGGCGAAGTCCTGCCGGGCCTGCGTCCGCCAGTTCTTGCCGATGGTCGGGACGACGCCGGTGTAGCGCACGTCCCGCAGCAGGTTGGAGGTGTAGCGCGGGGAGGCGCCGTAGATGCCGATGCGGTCGGGGCCGTAGGGGCCGTTGAAGTAGCCGCCGGGGAGCTTGAAGCCCAGGTGGGCCGCCGTCTGCCAGTGCAGGGCCGTCGCGTCGCCGGGGTCGGGCAGCGGCACGGGCACGAGCGACTCGCCGTCACGGACGTACGACTTCCACATGCCGTCCGCGATGAACTCCGGTACGTCCGCCCGGTCCTCCGCCTTCAGCGGCGCCGGGATCAGGGGCAGCAGGGCGAGGCAGACGGCGAGCAGGCCGCCATAGAGCGTGCCGATGCTGCGGGTGGCCGCCAGCTTGTCGATCGCGAGGGCGAGCAGCATGCCCAGCGCGGGGGCGCAGATCATCGCCACCCGGCCCTCGATGACCGACTCGAACAGGGGCTTGTGGGCGACCAGCGCCCACGGGCCGGGGTAGACCGTGTCGGTCAGCGGGATGCGGAACTTCGGGCCCAGGGACAGTAGCGCCGCGCCGACCGCCGTCACGGCCAGCGCCTTCACCAGAGTCTTCTCCCACAGCCGTACGACGATCGCGAAGGCGAGGGCGACCAGCGGCCAGCCGTAGAAGGCGTTCTGCTCGGTGGGGTTGAGGGAGAGGGAGTTCGCCATCTCCGCATTGCCCGCGACGAGCGAGCGCTCGGCGAAGGCGATCAGGGCGAGGGGGCTGTTGCCCGCGTTGTCGCCGTGCAGGACGCTCCGGTAGCTCTGCGGGCCCGCGAACTGCCAGTAGAGCGGGTAGGCGACGATCGGCAGGCACACCGCCCCGCCGATGAGGAGGCCCTTGAGCAGCGGCCGCCAGGCGGCTTTTGCGACATCCCTCCGGACGAGGCCGTAGGCGGCGGCGAACAGCGCCATGCCGATCGAGGCGAGCAGCAGCGGCTCCTCGCCGAGGAAGATCTGGTACGCCGCCATGAGCCCGTTCACGATTCCGTCCCGGACGACCCGGGCGCCCGTGCACAGGCGCAGGGCGCGGTCGATGATCAGCGGGATCATGAAGAGGATCACGAAGTTCGGGTGCGCGTTGGCGTGGCTGACCATCGGCGGGGCGAAGGCCGCCAGGGACGCGCCGACGAAGGCCGCGGCCCGCTGCCGTACGACCCTTTTCACGATCAGCCAGTACCAGGCCGCCGCGGTGGCGGCCAGCCCCAGGGCCATGCAGACGCTGAGGGAGACGGCGGGGCCGAAGTGCAGCGTGATCGGGGCGAAGGGGACGGACAGGCCCAGCATGACCGTGTTGGCCATGAGGTTCACGCCGTCGGGGAAGCCCTGGAGGTCGGTGAAGAGGGGGTTGCGGAGGTGGGCGACGCTGTCGGCGCTGACCGCGAAGAACCACTCCCACTGGTTCTGGTCCTGGAGGGAGTCCGGGAGGTAGCGGTGGTCGGGGTCGAAGAGGCGTCCCGAGTAGAGGGTCACCGCCATGAGGAGGAAGAGAGCGGCGGCGAGGAGGTCGGCGGGGCGCAGGGAGCGGGCCTTGAGGCGGCCGAGTTCGGCGAGGACCCGGCCGTAGTCGAGGGGGCCGACCTTCGAGCCGGTCTGGTGGGACCAGCGGACCGGTACCTCGGCGACGGGCCAGTCGGAGCGGCGGAAGTGCTGGAGCACCTCGACGTCGATGCCCCAGCCGTTGAGCCGGGAGGCGGCGAAGGCCTCGCGGGCGCGGTCGCCCTCGAAGAGCTTGAAGCCGCACTGGGTGTCACGTATGCCGGGCACCGCGACCCGGCGTATGAGGAAGTTCCCGGCCCGGCCCAGCAGTTCGCGCACCCGGTGCTGGCGGCTCTCTATCGTCGCGCCGGGCACGGAGCGGGAGCCGACCGCGGCCGCGTTGCCCTCGCTGAGCGCCTTGTCGAGCTGTTCCAACTCCTCTATCGGGGCGGCGAGATCGGCGTCGGTGACCAGCACGCGGTGGCCGTGGGTGGCGGCGACGCCGAGTCGGAGGGCGTGGCCCTTGCCGCGGTTGCGGGGGCCGGTGACGAGCCGGACGCGGGGGTCCTGCCGGGCCGTGACGAGCTCCCGGGTGCCGTCGGTGGACCCGTCGTCGGCGACGACGACCTCCCACTCGCCGAAGTGGCCGTCGTTGTCGGTCAGGTACTCGGTGACGGCATCGAGGGTGGGGCCGAGCCGCTGTTCCTCGTTGTAGGCGGGTATGACGACGGACAGGTCGACGACTCGGGTGACGGTCCCGCTCATCCGGCGGCCAGCCGCTCGACGAGGGCGAGGGTGTGCGCGTTGTACGCGGCGACGATCGAGCGGGCGGTGGCGATGTCGCGCTTCGCCAGGGCGTCGACCAGTTGGGTGTGGCCGGACCACAGCAGGCCGCGCAGGTCGGTCAGGCGGCGCAGGTGCTGCACCGCGCACACCCAGGACTGGACGCGCAGCCGGTGCAGGAAGTCGGAGAGGTAGGGGTTGTTGAACAGGGCGCTGAGCTCACGCCAGAAGCGCAGGTCGTAGCCGATGAGGACGGTCAGGTCGCCGGCGGTCGCCGCGCGCTGCGCCTCCTCGCCGCGCCGGCGGACGCCGGCGAGGGTGACCGACGTCCGCGGGTCCCGGGGGTCGCGGAAGGCCTCGTGGTCGTCGTCGAGCGCCTGGAACATGCCGTCGGTGACCAGGCTGCGGGCCTCGATCATCTCGCGGAAGTCGTCCAGGGAGTACTCGTGCACACGGAAACCGCGGTGCTGGTCCGCTTCCAGCAGCCCTTGCGCCGACAGATCGACGAGCGCCTCCCGTACGGGGGTCGCCGACACCCCGTACTGCTCGGCGATCTCCTTGACCGTGAACTCCTGCCCCGGCTGGAGCCGCCCGGCCAGCACCTCGTCGCGAAGCGCATCCGCGATCTGCTGCCGCAGGGTACTGCGCGTCACGGCGCCGGTGCCGCTGCTGCCGGGCATGGTCGGGGCGTCTCCTTGCGCGTGCGGGTGGCGTACTCGTACGTCCATGTCTACGAGCACGCCACCTTACGCGTTCGGGTTCCGCCCGTTGCCCAGCCGTCCTGAGCTGCCCGGCTACTCCGTACCGGGGCTGTCCGGCTACTCCTTACCGGGGCTGTCCGGCTACTCGGTGTACCTGGGCTGCCCGGCTACTCCGTGTACTCGTCGGCCACGGAAAGCGCCGCGTCCAGCGCCGCCAGCCCTTCCTTCAGCTCGGCCTCGGTCACGGTGCACGGCGGGACGATGTGCGTCCGGTTCATGTTCACGAAGGGCCACAGGCCGCCCGCCTTTGCGGCACCGGCGAAAGCGGCCATCGCCGCGTTGGCCTCACCGGCGGCGTTGTAGGGCACCAGCGGTTCGCGGGTCTCCCGGTTCTTCACCAGCTCGACCGCCCAGAACATGCCGACACCGCGCACGTCCCCGACCGACGGGTGCCGTTCGGCCAGCTCCCGCAGCCCCGGCTCCACGACCTCGGCACCGAGCCGCTTCGCGTTCTCGACGACGCCCTCCTCGGCCATCACGTTGATCGTCGCGACCGCGGCCGCGCACGCCAGCGGATGCCCGGAGTAGGTCAGCCCCCCGGGGTACGCCCGCTTTCCGAACGTCTCCGCGATCTTCCCGGAGATGGCGACACCGCCCAGCGGCACGTACCCGGAGTTCACGCCCTTCGCGAAGGTCATGAGGTCCGGTACGACACCGAACAGGTCCGCCGCGAACCACTCACCGGTCCGCCCGAACCCGGCCATGACCTCGTCCAGGACGAAGACGATCCCGTACTTGTCGCACAGCTCGCGCACCCCGGCCAGATAGCCGGCCGGCGGCACCATGATCCCCGCCGTCCCGGGGATGGTCTCCAGGATGATCGCGGCGATGGTCGAGGGCCCCTCGAAGGCGATGGTCGTCTCCAGGTGCTCCAGCGCCCGCGCACACTCCTGTTCCTCGGTCTCGGCGTAGAAACGGGACCGGTACAGGAAGGGCGCCCAGAAGTGCACCACACCCGCCGTGCCGCTGTCGGAGGCCCAGCGCCGCGGGTCGCCGGTGATGTTGACGGCCTGCTGCGTACCGCCGTGGTACGAGCGGTACGCCGACAGCACCTTCGGCCGGCCGGTGTGCAGCCGCGCCATCCGCACCGCGTGCTCGACGGCGTCCGCACCGCCGTTGGTGAAGAAGATCTTGTCCAGGTCGCCCGGCGTGCGCTCGGCGATCAGCCGCGCCGCCTCCGACCGCGCCTCGACGGCGAACGCCGGCGCGAACGTGGACAGGGTTGCGGCCTGCTCCTGGATCGCGGCGACGACCTTGGGGTGCTGGTAGCCGATGTTGGTGAAGACGAGCCCGCTGGTGAAGTCCAGGTAGCGCTTGCCGTCGTAGTCCCAGAAATACGACCCTTCGGCGCCGGCCACGGCCAGCGGGTCGATGAGCTCCTGCGCGGACCAGGAGTGGAACACGTGCGCACGGTCGGCGGCCTTGACGGCGGCGCCGGCTTCGGGATTCGGCTGAGGGGTCATGCCGGGGAGCGTAAATGTCCGGGATACGGACGCGATATCGGCGTCCTGTCTGCGGTCCGGGGGTTTCCACGACAGGTTGTCGACAGGCCGAGGACGGCGTCCGGCTGAACGGGCAGTACCTCGCCGTCGCCGAGGAACTGGCCCGGCCCGCCGGACTCACCGCCGCCTCGTGGCAGGTGCTCGGCGCGGTCCTCCCCGAGCCGCTGCCGGTCTCCGGGCGCGATGGGCATCACCAGGCAGAGCGTGCAGCGCATCGCCGACCTGCTCGTGGAGCGCGGCCTCGCCGAGTACCGGCCCAACCCCGCCCACCGCCGCGCCAAGCTCCTCGCGCCGACCGAGGAGGCCGGGCGGCCGTCGCCCGTATCGGGCCCGGGCACGCGGCGTTCGCCGACCGGCTGGCGGAGGCGCTCGGCGACGCGGAACTCGCCGAGACCGTACGGGTGCTGGAGCGGTTGTCCGGGGTGCTCGAGCGGTTGGGGTTGCCGGAGAGCGAGTCCTCGCCTGCCGTTACGAGACCATGGAGCGGCGTTACGGAACCGTAGACAGGGGGCCGCTCTCCTCCCCGGATCGCCGCACTATCCTCGGTTTGTTGCACAGGGGCGTATCGGGGGATATCGGGGGGAGGCGTAGCCATGGAGAACTTCGGGGCTGGGGATCCGATGGGGGTGCCTCCGGGCGTCAAGCTCCGGGGGAGAATGGGTGCGTACCGGCTGCTGGCGCGGCTCGGTGCCGGTGGCATGGGGCAGGTGTATCTGGCCCGGTCCGACCGGGGGCGTACCGTCGCGGTGAAGCTCGTACGGCAGGAGCTCGCCGAGCAGGAGGAGTTCCGGGCGCGGTTCCGGCAGGAGGTGCAGGCCGCGCGGCGGGTCGGCGGGTACTGGACGGCGCCCGTACTGGACGCGGACACCGAAGCCGCCGTGCCGTGGGTCGCCACCGGATACGTCGCCGGACCCAGCCTGCAGCAGGTCGTCGGACACGACCACGGCGCGCTGCCCGAGCGCTCGGTACGGATCCTCGCGGCCGGGCTCGCCAACGCGCTGAAGGACATCCACGCCGCCGGGCTCATCCACCGCGACCTCAAGCCGTCCAACGTGCTGGTGACGATCGACGGGCCGCGCGTCATCGACTTCGGCATCGCGCGGGCCCTGGAGACCGTCACGGACGGCGGGCTCACGCGCACCGGCGCGCTCGTCGGGTCGCCCGGGTTCATGGCCCCCGAGCAGGTCCGGGGCGACCGGGTCACGCCCGCGTGCGACGTCTTCTGCCTGGGGTCCGTGCTCGCGTACGCGGCGACCGGCGCCCTGCCCTTCGGCAGCGCCGACAGCGGGGTGCACGCGCTGATGTTCCGCATCGCCGAGGAGCAACCCGACCTGGAGGCGGTGCCCGAGGGGATCGCCGACCTCGTCCGCGCCTGCCTGAAGAAGGACCCGGCCGCCCGGCCGACGCTGGACCAGATCCTGGAGCGCACGGGCGCGGAGGACACGGTCGCGGACGGGCGGTCCCGGGATCCGTGGCTGCCGAGCGCGCTGGTGGCTCAACTCGGGCGGCATGCAGTGCAGTTGCTGGACACGGAGAATCCGGAGGAGCCGGGGGAGGGAGCTGGGCCCGGCCCTGCCGACCTGACCAGGACGCCGACGGCCGGGTCGGGGGCTGCCGGGGGTGCCGGGGGCGCTTCGGGGACTTCCGTGGCGCCCGGGGCGGGCTCGGGGGCTCCGGGGAGTGCTTCCGCAGGGCCCGGCAGGGCCGCCTCCGGAGCGCCCGGGGCTGGTCCGCAGAACCCCGCGGCTGCCTCCGGAATGCCCGGAATGCCCGGGGCTGGTCCGCAGAACCCCGCGGCCGCCTCCGGAGCGCCCGGGGCTGGTCCGCAGAACCCCGCGGCCGTCTCCGGAATGCCCGGAATGCCCGGGGCTGGTCCGCAGAACCCCGCGGCCGTCTCCGGAGCGCCCGGTACTGGTCCGCAGAACCCCGCGGCCGTCTCCGGAGCGCCCGGTACTGGTCCGCAGAACCCCGCGGCCGTCTCCGGAGTGCCTGGCGCCGGATCCCAGACCTCTGCCGCCGCAGCCCAGACCCCTGCCGCCGCTCCCCAGGCCTCCCCCGAGCACGCGCCGACCTCCGACGCCTCCGCCCCGGCTCCGCCGCCCCCCGGGCAGCCGGGTGGCGGGGCACACACCCCGCTGGACCACCTCCCCACCATGGTCGCGGGCCAGACACCCCCGCCGGGCCCGGCACCCGCCCACCCGGCGTACGGCTACCCCCAGCAGCACCCCCAGCCCGCCGCCTACGGCTATCCGCAGCAACCCCCGGCCTGGTCCGCGCAGCCCGGCTCGCCGGCGCACCATCCCTACGGCGGCCTCGGCTCGACCCCGCCGTACGGTCCGCCGCCGGGCGGCTCCACCCCGCCGTACGGCTCGAGCCCCCTCCCGGCGCAGGATCCCCCGCGCCGGAGCGGCCGCTCCACGGCGGCGCTGGTCGCGGTGGCGCTGGTCGTCGCACTGGGCGCGGGCGGCTCGGTGTACGCCCTGATGAGGAGCGGCGGCAGCGACGACAAGGGCAGCGGTCCCGGCCCGTCCGCGACCACCACCGCGCCCACGTCACCCGGCCCGTCCACCCCCGAGCCATCCCGGACGCCCTCGCAGTCGGCGTCCGCCTCTCCGACGGGCGGCGTGATCCCGACCGCCTACCTCGGCACCTGGACGGCGACGATCGACAACGCCAACGGCGAGAACACCCGTCAGCTCACCATCACGCAGGGCGAGGTGGGCGACTCCGTCCTCAAACTCGTCGCCGACGGCCCCACCGACAGCGGCACCTACCACTGCGTGTTCGAGGCCCAACTCACCCAACAGCCCAGTGCGAGCGGCCCGCTGGAGATCGGCCCGTCCACCGTCACGACCGGCGAGCCGCGCTCCTCCTGCACCCCGGGTGCGGCCACGGAGGTCACCCTCCTGCCGGACGGCAGCCTCCAGCGCGTGAACACGAGCAACGGGGAGAAGCTGACATACACCAGGCGGTGACGGAGTGACGAAGTCCCCCTGTCTGCTTGCCTGTTGGACGTTCCGCGAATGTCACCCGACGGGCACCGGAACGTCTCCGCGGACCCCAGTACGGTGACCCCACGATCCGGCTCCGGGAGTGGCGGGGCACCCGGACAACCCCCGTCGGCGACGTCACCTGGGATCCGGCGGCCGCTGTCTCGGCATGTTGGGCCGCACAGCGCTCGGCGGCAGCGGAAGCCGCCCCTGCCCACCCCCCACGTCCGACCGCCCGCCCCCCGAAACCGCCGACTGAATCCCCATTGGCGCCGACCCGATCCGGAACTCCACCATCCAGTCGGCTGTCTCCGTCCGCACCAGCTCGGTCACGTCCTCCGTGAACCGCCGCAGCACCCCGAGGCACCGCTCGGCCGCCTCACTCGCCGTCCCCTCCGCCGGTCCCAGAACCTCCCGCACGCTCTCGGACGCCCAGTCGAACTGCAGCACCTGCAACCGCCGCTGCACGGCCTGCGCGGTGGCCACGTCCCTTATCCACCCGGACGTCACCCCGAAATACCGGTCGATCCCCACGCACGCCGCGGACAGCAGCAGCGCCAGATACCCCCAGGGCGCCACCCCACCGATGACCCCGGTGAGGTCCAGCAACGGCAGTGCCGCCCCGGCGACCGCCCCCGCCGCGGCTCCGCACCGCAGCACCCGCGCCCCCCGCCGTTTCCACACCCGGTCCGCGAGATACCACGCCGTCGTCTCCAGCGCCCCGCGCTCGACCCACCGGTACAGCTCGTGCAGCCGTTCCGCCGGCTCCCCCCAGTCCCCGAGCGGGAACGGCCGCCCGGCCAGATCGCCCGGCCGCAGCCCGGCCGCCCCCTCGCCCCGCCCGTCCTGAGGCGGACCCTCGGGCTGCATCTCCGGCTGACCCACCCGGCACTCCCTACTGATCACGGTCCGTGACGCTGGTACGGCTCTACGGCGCTGCTGTACGGCGTCGACGTACCCGATGCCGACGCACCGGACCCTTCCTACCGCCCAATGGGTGGCGACGAGACAGGTTGCACCGCTTTTCCGCCCGGAAGGGGGCCTGGATCGGGTATAGGGCTCAACCGTGACTCACTCGAAAGAGTGGCAGGGCGCTGCCTGCGTGGACCACGTAGGCTCGTGCATATCGGGGAGTCCCCACGACCAACCCCGTCCGGACAGCCGTACGAGAGCAGGAGCTGATCGTGATTCCCGGTGGTGGCCAGCCCAACATGCAGCAGCTGTTCCAGCAGGCCCAGAAGATGCAGCAGGACCTGCAGCGTGCGCAGGAGGAACTGGCGCGGACCGAGGTCGACGGCCAGGCGGGCGGCGGTCTGGTGAGGGCCACCGTCACCGGCGCCGGTGAGCTGCGCGCGCTGAAGATCGACCCGAAGGCCGTGGACCCGGAGGACACCGAGACCCTCGCCGATCTGATCGTCGCGGCCGTCCAGGCGGCCAACGAAAACGCGCAGGCCCTCCAGCAGCAGAAACTCGGCCCGCTGGCCCAGGGTCTGGGCGGGGGCATGCCGGGTCTGCCGTTCTGACGTTTCCCGGCGCGCCCCGCGTACCGGCTTCCTCGGACAGGCGGCGGCCAACTACCGTACGTACTGACAAGCGGCGCGTGCGGAACCACCCGTACGCACCCGAACCCAGGAAGGCAGTCCGTTGTACGAAGGCGTGATCCAGGACCTCATCGACGAGCTGGGGCGGTTGCCCGGCGTCGGTCCCAAGAGCGCCCAGCGGATCGCCTTCCACATCCTGCAGGCGGAAGCGACGGACGTACGGCGGCTCGCCCAGGCCCTTCTCGAGGTGAAGGCGAAGGTCCGCTTCTGTGCGACCTGCGGCAACGTGGCGCAGGAGGAGCTGTGCGCTATCTGCCGCGACACGCGCCGCGACCCCTCCGTCATCTGCGTCGTGGAGGAGCCGAAGGACGTCGTGGCGATCGAGCGTACCCGCGAGTTCCGCGGCCGCTACCACGTCCTCGGCGGCGCGATCAGCCCGATCGAGGGAGTCGGCCCGGACGACCTGCGCATACGGGAGCTCCTGGCCCGCCTGGCGGACGGCACGGTCACCGAGCTGATCCTGGCCACGGACCCGAATCTCGAAGGCGAGGCGACGGCGACGTACCTCGCCCGCATGATCAAGCCCATGGGCCTGAAGGTCACCCGCCTGGCCAGCGGCCTCCCAGTGGGTGGCGACCTGGAATACGCGGACGAGGTCACCCTCGGTCGCGCCTTCGAGGGGAGACGACTCCTAGATGTCTGACGCCACGCTGCACGCGACCGAGCAGAACCCGGACGACTTCGCGGTCCAGATCGCCGACCAGGTCGAGAGTTTCCTGGTCGCTGTCACGGAGGTCGCCAAGGGCGCCGAGCCGGACTCGGCGGTCCCCTTCCTCCTCCTGGAGGTCTCCCAGCTGCTGCTGGCCGGCGGCCGCCTCGGCGCACACGAGGACATCGTGCCGGACGAGCGCTACGAGCCCGACCCGGGACCCGAGCAGGACGTGGACCAGCTCCGCGAGAACCTCGCCCGCCTGCTGGAGCCGATCGACGTCTACTCCGAGGTCTTCGACCCCTACGAGCCGCGCCGGGCCCCGGTCCCCGCCCGCATCTCCGACGACCTGGCGGACATCATCACCGACCTGCGCCACGGCATGGCCCACTACCGTGCGGGCCGCACCACGGAGGCCCTGTGGTGGTGGCAGTTCTCCTACTTCTCCAACTGGGGTTCGACGGCCTCCGCCACCCTGCGCGCCCTACAGTCCCTGGTCGCCCACGTCCGCCTGAACCAGCCGCTGGCGGAACTGGACGGCCTGGACACCGACCAGGACCTCGGCGACGAAGCCCTCGAGGCCGAGGCCGCCAAGGTGATGGCGAACGAGATCGGGGGGCCGCTGGGGCTGCGTCTTCAGAAGTAGCTCGCGCACACGCCTGGTGCCGGTGTGGATGCGGAGGGTAGCCTCTCCGTGTGACCCTCGACCTTCACACCCGGCTGAAGGAGCTGGGCCTCCGGCTTCCGGACGTCAGCCCGCCCAAAGGGGTCTACGTCCCGGCGGTACGCAGCGGCAGCCACGTGTACGTGTCCGGCCAGGTGCCCATGGCGGACGGCGAACTCGTGGCCACCCAAAGGGGTCTACGTCCCGGCGGTACGCAGCGGCAGCCACGTGTACGTGTCCGGCCAGGTGCCCATGGCGGACGGCGAACTCGTGGCCACCGGCCGGGTCGGAGACTCCGTGACACCCCGGGAGGCGTACGAACTCAGCCGGCGCTGTGCGCTGGCCGCACTGGCCGCCGCGGACTCCGTCGCGGGCCGGGGGGCTGTGGGGCGCGTGCTGAAGGTGGTCGGCTACGTGGCGTCCGCCGATGGCTTCACCGGCCAGCCGGGTGTCGTCGACGGAGCCAGTGACTTCTTCGTCGCCGTCTTCGGCGAGGCGGGGCGCCATGCGCGCAGCGCGGTCGGCGTCGCCGGTCTGCCCCTGGGCGCCCCGGTGGAGATCGAGGTCGTCTTCGAAGTCGCGGGTTGACCCGGCGGCACGTTGAGCAAGGACCGCCGGCTCAGATCCGGACGGCTGTGCCGGTGACCTCGATACCGCTGCCTGGTTCCTGCGGCACCGACACCGTGATCGTGCTCGGCCGCCCCATGTCCGCACCCTGATGGATCGTCAACGTCGCTGGCACCGGAACGAGTTGCAGTTCTCTCAGGTAGCCGCCCAACGCGGCCGCCGCCGCTCCGGTGGCCGGATCCTCGACCACGCCGCCCGGCGGGAAGGGGTTGCGGGCATGGAACACGGTCTCCGACTCCCGCCAGACGAGGTCGACCGTGGCCCAGTCCCTGCGGCGCATGAGGGCGGTTAGTGAGGGCATGTCGTAGTCCAGCTCGGCCAGTCGGCGCCTGCTGGCCGCGGCGACGACCGGGTGCCAGGCGCCGGCGTAGGCCGCGCGCGGCGGCAGCGCCGGGTCGAGGTCCTCGGGGGGCCAGCGCAGCGCCGCCAGCAGCTCTGCCAGGTCGGCCTCCGCGATCGGTGCCGACCGCGGCTGAACACTCACCAGGGAGGCCACCACCGAGCCGTCCGCTGCCAGCGAGGTGGTGACGGGAACCGGACCGGCCTTCGTCCGCAGGCGTAGGAGCCCGGTGCCGTGCCGCTGTGCGTAGGCGACCGCCGTCGCGATCGTCGCGTGGCCGCAGAAGGGCACCTCGGCGAGCGGGCTGAAATACCTGACACCCAGGGTGCCGTCGTCGGACGGCATCACGAACGCCGTCTCCGAGTAGCCGACCTCCGCCGCCGTCGCCAGCATCGTGGCGTCGTCGACCCCGGTCGCGTCGAGCACCACGCCCGCGGGATTGCCTCCCGGGGCACCACGTGCTGCGCCGGCGGTGGGAGGTGCCGGGGGGAGCGATGGCGGGCCGAGCTCAGGCAGATGGGGTGGTTCGGGGGGCGTGTGCGCGGCGATCACCTCCAGGAGCACGTCCTTCAGGACGCAGTACGACTCGGCGCTCCTGTAGGCGGGCTTCACTATGGAGAAGTGGTCGCCCTCGATCACGCCGCCCGTGAACGGGTTCGTGGCCGTGGCGGGGGGCACCATTCTGTCGGTCTGTCCGCCGAAGGCAGATATGGGAATGGGGCACTCCGTATCGGATGTCGCCCGCGCTCCCACCACTTTTTCCAGCACGGTGCGCTGTGCTTCCAGTAGCGCTCGGCTGCGGAGCGGACGCAGTTCGCGTTCCTGCGGGTGGTTCCAGGTCCTGACGGACTCCCGCAGACGGAGAAAGAAATTCGAGCCGTTGTTCGGGCAGGTGTACATCACGACGCGCTTGATGTGCGCGAGTTGCCGGCCCTGCCCCCGCCACAGTGTCCTCGCGAGGAACCGCTGGACGACGAGCCCACCCTGGCTGTGGCTGACCAGGACGATCGGCGCCCCGTCGGCGCAGTGGGTGCGCAGCCACGTCGCCAACCGGTCGGCTATGTCGTCGATTTCGGCGATACGGCGGTCCGGCCGTAATCGGACGCGCGGGGAGTCGTACCCGAAACAGCGGACGCCGACCCGGTCGGCCAATTCCGGATCGGTGGTGATGAGTTGGGTGAAGGACCGCCACGCATCGGTCGACGGGGACAGGCCGTGCACGAAGATCACATGGGTGCGATTCGGCATCACCCTCGAAACTCCCCGGCCTGACTGGCCAGTCGTCACCGCATGAAAGGGCCTTAAGGGAGGGCGGCCGGGTCAATGATGCACGATGCGGTGACACGTAGGCCAAGGACGTGAACGGCGCTCCTGCCATGCTGAGCGGCCGGTCAGCGCGGTCGAGCCGCGTGTGCGGGCCGACACTCCCCGTGACTCGGTTGTCCGCCACGCCGGCCCTGTACATCCCCTGACCCGTAGGACCCGCATACGTGTCGCCGTCCTCACCGCCACGGGCCCCGCCGTCGTCGCCACCGTCGGTGCCTTTGTGATGCCGGGCACTTTTCGAGTGCCGTCCTGCCTGCTGGGCATGAGCCGTCCTGAGAAACGGGCGCCGGACATCTCACCATGCGGTATCGCAGAGGGGAATTTCGGACGCTCGTTAGACTGAGCCGACCGCACTGCATCTGCGTATGTGCGACAGAGACGGATTGAGCGAGGAGCGCACGTGGGCCTTGTCGTGCAGAAGTACGGAGGCTCCTCCGTAGCCGATGCCGAGGGCATCAAGCGCGTCGCCAAGCGGATCGTGGAAGCGAAGAAGAACGGCAACCAGGTGGTTGTCGTCGTTTCCGCGATGGGCGACACGACGGACGAGCTGATCGATCTCGCCGAGCAGGTTTCCCCGATGCCTGCCGGGCGCGAGCTCGACATGCTGCTGACCGCCGGAGAGCGGATCTCCATGGCACTGCTGGCCATGGCGATCAAAAACCTGGGTCACAAGGCCCAGTCGTTCACCGGCAGCCAGGCAGGTGTCATCACCGACTCGGTCCACAACAAAGCCCGGATCATCGACGTCACCCCGGGCCGGATCCGTACGGCGCTGGACGAGGGCAACATCGCCATCGTCGCCGGCTTCCAGGGCGTCAGCCAGGACAAGAAGGACATCACCACGCTCGGGCGGGGTGGTTCCGACACTACGGCGGTGGCTCTCGCGGCGGCGCTGGACGCCGAGGTGTGCGAGATTTATACCGACGTCGACGGCGTGTTCACCGCCGACCCGCGCGTGGTGAAGAAGGCCCGGAAGATCGACTGGATCTCCTTCGAGGACATGCTCGAGCTGGCGTCCTCCGGGTCCAAGGTGCTGCTCCACCGCTGTGTGGAGTACGCCCGCCGCTACAACATCCCGATCCACGTCCGCTCCTCCTTCAGCGGGCTGCAGGGCACGTGGGTCAGCAGCGAGCCGATTCAGCAAGGGGACAAGAAGGTGGAGCAGGCCATCATCTCCGGTGTCGCGCACGACACCTCCGAGGCCAAGATCACGGTCGTCGGCGTGCCGGACAAGCCGGGCGAGGCTGCCTCGATCTTCCGCACGATCGCCGACGCCGAGATCAACATCGACATGGTCGTGCAGAACGTGTCCGCCGCCTCCACGGGCCTGACGGACATCTCCTTCACGCTGCCGAAGACCGAGGGCCGCAAGGCCATCGACGCGCTGGAGAAGAACAAGGCCGGCATCGGCTTCGACTCCCTGCGCTACGACGACCAGATCGGCAAGATCTCGCTGGTCGGCGCCGGGATGAAGACCAACCCGGGCGTCACGGCCGACTTCTTCACCGCGCTGTCCGACGCGGGCGTGAACATCGAGCTGATCTCGACCTCCGAGATCCGCATCTCGGTCGTCACGCGCGCCGACGACGTGCCGGAGGCCGTCCGCGCCGTGCACACCGCCTTCGGGCTCGACTCCGACAGCGACGAGGCCGTCGTCTACGGCGGCACCGGGCGATGACCGCCCCGTCGTACCGGGCGACGATCGCCCCTTGGCACCGGGCGGTGACCGCCCCCTCGTACGGAGGCGTACGACGATGACCGTGCGACCGACGCTCGCGGTCGTGGGAGCGACCGGAGCCGTCGGCACGGTCCTGCTCCAGATCCTGTCCCAGCATGCGGACATCTGGGGCGAGATCCGCCTGATCGCCTCGCCGCGCTCGGCCGGCCGCAAGCGGGCCGTGCGCGGCGAGGAGGTCGAGGTGGTCGCCCTCACCGAGGAGGCCCTCGACGGGGTCGACATCGCCCTGTTCGACGTCCCCGACGAGGTCGCCGCCCAGTGGGTGCCGGTCGCCGCCGCCAAGGGCGCGGTGGTGGTCGACAACTCCGGGGCCTTCCGCATGGACCCCGACGTGCCGCTCGTCGTGCCCGAGGTCAATCCGCACGCGGCCCGGCGGCGTCCGCGCGGGATCATCGCCAGCCCCAACTGCACGACCCTGTCCATGATCGTGGCGCTGGGCGCGCTGCACGCCGAGTTCGGGCTGCGCGAGCTGGTCGTCTCCGCCTACCAGGCGGTGAGCGGGGCCGGGCGCGCGGGCGTCGAGACGCTGCGCCGACAGCTGTCCCTGGTCGCGGGGACGGAACTGGGGACCAGCCCCGGTGACGTACGGCGGGCCGTTGGGGACGACACCGGGCCGTTCCCGGAGCCGGTGGCGCTGAACGTCGTGCCGTGGGCCGGGTCGCTGTGCGAGGACGGCTGGTCGTCGGAGGAGATGAAGGTGCGGGCCGAGTCCCGCAAGATCCTCGGCCTGCCGCAGCTGCCGGTCGCCGTGACGTGCGTGCGCGTCCCGGTGGTCACCACGCACTCCCTGACCGTCCACGCCCGTTTCGAGGGCGAGGTCACCGTCGACAAGGCCCGCGAGATCCTCGCCACGGCACCCGGGGTCGTCCTCTGCGACGACCCGGTCGCCGGCGAGTTCCCCACGCCCGCCGACGTGGTGGGCACCGACCCCACGTGGGTCGGGCGGGTGCGGCGGGCGCTCGACGACCCCACGGCGCTCGAACTCTTCGTCTGCGGCGACAACTTGCGCAAGGGCGCCGCGCTCAACACGGCGCAGATCGCGGAGCTGGTGGCGGCCGAGCCGGCGTGAAACGATCATGGTGGGCGCCGGCTCGGGCGTGTGAGGTTACTCGCGACAGTTGTGGCAGGTCTGGGTTACCGCCGGAAAAATCCTGGCCACGGCCGGATTCGTTTGTAGGATCTGTGAAGAAAAGCGGCCCGGCAAATGGTCCGGACCGCTTGATCCGTGCCGCCCAGGTGTCCAAAGATTTCCCTCCCCGCCCTCCGCAACCGCGCGGAGGGCGGGGAGCGTCTTTGCGGTCGCCCTGTGGGGGCATGGGGGCGCTGCGGGGCGTGGGGACGTCCCGGTCATTCAGGACATAGACGTCCCGGTCGTTCAGGACACAAGGGAAGAGCGGGACGCATGAGGGCATATGGGGCACCGTCCGTTGTGCTGCCTGACGCGAGAACTTTGTCGGCCGCATCACCTGACGCAAAAGTGATGCCCGACGCGTACAACCCCGGCGGGGGGAGACGTGTCCAACTGGCGTGGCAGAGGTGCTCGACTTCTCCCCCAAGCTCTTCGAGCCGGGAGTACCCCCAGCGGCGACCCGCGGCACGGCCCTGCGGCCGCCCCGCGCGGCGCTCCGTCCCGGCATGCCCGGCGCGCCCGGCGGCATGCCGGTGATCGCGCCCATGCCCGCCGCGCGGCCCGCCCGCATACCGAACCAGCGTGACGGCGCCGAGGAGACCGTGGCGGCCGGCACCACCGTCGACCACCTCACCGAAACCTACCGCGCCCACTACCGCTCGCTGCTCGGCCTCGCGGCGCTCCTCCTCGACGACACCGCCTCCTGCGAGGACGTCGTGCAGGAGGCCTTCATCCGCGTCCACTCGGCGCGCAAGCGCGTCCGCGACCCCGAGAAGACGCTCGCCTACCTGCGGCAGACGGTCGTCAACCTCTCCCGCTCGGCCCTGCGCCGCCGCATCCTCGGCCTGAAGCTGCTGTCCAAGCCGATGCCGGACATGGCGAGCGCCGAGGAGGGCGCCTACGACCAGCTGGAGCGCGACTCCCTGATCAAGGCGATGAAGGGCCTGCAGCGCCGCCAGCGCGAGGTGCTGGTGCTGCGCTACTTCGCGGACATGACCGAGGCCCAGGTCGCCGAGACCCTCGGGATATCGCTCGGCTCGGTCAAGGCGTACGGCTCCCGCGGCATCGCGGCGCTCCGGCTCGCCATGGAGGCGCCGGCATGAGCGAGAACCGCGAGGGACGTGACTCGGACGAGCGGCACGAGCCCACTGGGGGTCCCCCCGGGCCGTCCAGGCTCCGAGGGAGGCACGAGCCGACGCGGCCAGAGCAAGAAGACACGCAATCGCACGCTGGGAACGGAACTGTGAACCACAGCCCCGACGAAAAGGGCCCCGAGGGGTTCGACTCGGACGAGCTGGCACTGCGCAGGATGCTGCACGAGGCGGTCCAGGACATCGAGCCGCGCGACGGCACGCTGGAGCACCTCCGGCGAGCGGTCCCGGCCCGGCGGGCCCGCAAGCGGCAGGCCGCCGTCGGCATGGCGGCCGCCGCCCTGTTCATCGGCACCGCCATCCCGGCCCTCGTGCACGTATCCAACTCCACCGGCTCCGACGCCAACCCGGCCATCGCCGGGCAGGCCTCGCAGGCCCAGGGCGGCACGAGCCAGGGCAAGGGACCGGACGGCGGGGCGAGCACCGCCGGCGGCTCCTCCGGCAAGGCCACCGGCAAGGGCAAGGGCGGCACGAAGGACGACCAGAAGGGCGGCAAGGGCACCGGCAGCGGTTCCACCGTCGGCACCGACAACCCCTCGGCCACCACCGGCACCAGCGCCCCGGTGTGCACGGCCTCCCAGCTCGGCTCCGCCACCGCCACGGTCGACGCCCCCGACTCGGCCGGCATCGTCTATGGCACCTTCCACGTCACCAACGTCTCCTCCACCAGCTGTACCGTCGGCGGCTCCGGCTCGGTGAGCACCCTCGCGCAGGGCACGGCCGACGCGACGAAGATCAGCGTGGTGAACCACACCTCAGGGGATGCGGCGGCCGGACTGCCCGACCCCTCCACCGAGGTCGCGGGACTCGTGCTCCTGCCGGGCTCGGCGTACGAGGTGAAGTTCGCCTGGGTGCCCTCGGAGACCTGCCCCACCAGCGGCGGTACCGCCACCGGCGGCACCGGCACCGGCGGCCCGTCACCCGAGCCGTCGCCCAGCCAGGACGCGAGCGCGACCGGCAGCACGACCACGGGAACCGACGCCGGTACCACGACCCAGCTGGTCAGGGAGGACGGCACGGCGGACGGAAGCGTCGTGGTGTCCCACACGCCGGAGGCGGGGTCGCCGACGGTTTCGGCCACGGTGACGAACGCGTGCGCGGGGACGATTTACCGGACTGGTGTGCTGGCGGCGTCCTAGGGCGGATCTACCGGACTGGTGTGTCGGCGGCGTTCTGGGGCGGATTTACCGGACTGGTGTGTCGGCGGCGTTCTGGGGCGGATTTACCGGACTGGTGTGTCGGCGGCGTTCTGGGGCGGATTTACCGGACTGGTGTGTCGGCGGCGTTCTGGGGCGGATTTACCGGACTGGTGTGTCGGCC
>NZ_JBEXHW010000019.1:96109-123469 GCF_040608235.1 Streptomyces sp. NPDC005202
CGGCGGCGTTCTGGGGCGGATCTACCGGGCCGGTGGGCCGGCGGCGTTCCAGGGCGAGTGATCACCTCGGTTCGCCGACCCGCCCCGGGCACCCGCCCCGGGCAGCAACCACGGTTCACCTGCCCACGGGGTCAGACGGTGGCATGCTCCTCGTCCGGCACCAGGCCCAGCTCCGCGTCCCTGGCGGCCTCCGCCTCGCGTCGCACCAGCCGGAACCACATGAAGACCACGAACCCCGCGAAGACGAACCACTCCCCGGTGTAGCCGAGGTTCTGGAACGCCTTCAGGTCCAGCCCGGTGTTGTCCGGCGCCGGCGCCGGCACCGCCTGCATCCCGGAGTCGCCCTTGTTGAGGGTGATCCACGCGTCGTACACGTCGTACGGCACGAGGTTCACGAGCGACGCCGCACTGATTGCCGCGGTCTGTCCGGCCGGCAGCCCACCCTGGGCGCTGACGCCGTTGTCCCCCGGCGTCTCGGACGCCTGCAACGCACCGGTGACCGTGACCTCGCCCGCGGGCGGAGCCGGGGCCCTCGCCGGGTCCGCTTTCCCCGGCAGCCAGCCCCGCACGACCGGCAGCGCCTTGCCGGAGTGGGTGCGCAGCAGGGTCAGCACGTAGTACCCGCGCTTGCCGTCCAGCTCGCGGTCCGGCACCAGCAGCTGCTTGCCGTACCGGCCGGTCGCGGTGGCCTGCCTGCCGGAGGTCTGCCTGTCCACGGGCAGCAGCTGGTCGAGCGGACGCGCCGCTTCCGTCCGGTCCGACGCGGCCTGCGCACTCGCGGTCCGGTGATCCTGCACCCGCGCCTCGAACCGGCTCAGCTGCCAGGACCCCATGAAGATGCAGAAGGGGATGGCGAGCAGCACGAAGACGTTGAGGCCCCACCAGCGGGGCGTCAGCAGAAACCGGTACACGCCCTCAACGGTACGGGGCTGCCCGGTGTGGCCCGGCCGCGGGGTCGGACCGGTGAGGACCGCTTCGGCCGCGTGGGCGTGGCCGTCAGTACCGCTCGGCCAGGTGGTCGCGCCCCGCGGGCGGCTCGTACGGCTCGGGCCAGAAGTCGGTGACGGTGGATATGCGGTCGTCCCCGGATCGGGCGGGAAACGTAAGGGGATCGGAAGAGCCGGGTCGAAGTTGTCCACAGGCTGAGGACCTCGCCAGCGAATTGTCGGACGGGCCGGGCAGTATGGGTCCATGACTGAGAGCAACGGGTCCGACGTGCGGGATCAGCGGGACCAGAGCGAGGAGATGCCGGACTGGGAGAAGCGCTTCCGGGCGCCCCGGGTGTCGCTGCCCGACTGGGCGGAGGACGCACCGGACCGCTCCCTGTTCGTGTCGAACGCGACGGGGACGTACGAGCTGTACGCGTGGGACCGGGCGACGGGCGTGCAGCGCCAGGTGACGGACCGGCCGAACGGCACGACGGACGGTGTGCTCTCGCCGGACGGTGAGTGGATCTGGTGGTTCGACGACAAGGACGGTGACGAGTTCGGCGTCTGGCGCCGCCAGCCGTTCGCCGGCGGACCCGACGAGACGGCCGTGCCCGGTCTGCACCCGTCGTACCCGGCAGGTCTTGCCCTCGGCCGGGACGGGCGCACGGCGGTCGTGGGCCGCTCCACGGACGAGGACGGTACGACGATCCACCTCGCGCGCGCGGGCGAGGACCCGGTGGAGATCTACCGCCACCGCGAGTCGGCGGGCGTCGGCGACCTCTCCCACGACGGCTCGCTGATCGCCGTCGAGCACACGGAGCACGGCGACGCGATGCACTCGGCGCTGCGCGTCCTGCGCCCGGACGGTACGGCGGTCGCCGAGCTGGACGACACCAAGGGCGGCACCGTCGAGCTGGGCCTGGAGGTGCTCGGCTTCGCCCCGGTCGACGGCGACACGCGGCTGCTCATCGGTCACCAAAGGCGCGGCCGCTGGGAGCCGCTGGTGTGGGACGTCGCGACGGGGCAGGAGACGGACCTGGCGCTGGACCTGCCCGGCGACGTGAGCGCCGAGTGGTATCCCGACGGCACCGGCCTGCTCATCGTGCACAGTTTCGAGGCCCGCAGCGAGCTGTTCCGCTACGACCTGGCGACCCGCGAGCTGGTCAAGGTCCCGACCCCGCCCGGCACGGTCTCCGGGGCAACGGCCCGCCCCGACGGCAGCGTGGAGTACCTGTGGTCCTCGGCGGCCGAGCCGCCCACCGTCCGCTCGACGACGGGCCGGGTCGTCCTGGACCCGCCCGGCATGAAGTCCCCGAAGTCGGTCCCGGTGGAGGACGTGTGGGTGGAGGGCCCCGGCGGCCGCATCCACGCCCTGGTCCAGAAGCCGGCGGGCGCGACCGGCCCGCTCCCCACGGTCTTCGACATCCACGGCGGCCCCACCTGGCACGACAGCGACTCCTTCGCCGCGGGCCCGGCGGCGTGGGTCGACCACGGGTACGCGGTGGTCCGGGTGAACTACCGCGGCTCGACGGGCTACGGCCGCGCGTGGACCGACGCCCTCAAGCACCGGGTCGGCCTCATCGAGCTGGAGGACATCGCGGCCGTACGGGAGTGGGCGATCAGCTCGGGGCTGGCCGACCCGAACCGCCTGATCCTCACCGGCGGCTCCTGGGGCGGCTACCTCACGCTGCTCGGCCTCGGCACCCAGCCGGAGGCGTGGACGCTGGGCATCGCGGCGGTCCCGGTCGCCGACTACGTCACGGCGTACCACGACGAGATGGAAGCGCTGAAGGCCATGGACCGCACGCTGCTCGGCGGTACGCCGGAAGAGGTGCCGGAACGCTTCGAGGCGTCCTCCCCCCTGACCTACGTCGACCAGGTCAAGGCCCCGGTCTACATCTCCGCCGGCGTCAACGACCCGCGCTGCCCCATCCGCCAGATCGAGAACTACGTCAAACGCCTCGAGGCCCGCGGCGCCGTCCACGAGGTCTACCGCTACGACGCCGGCCACGGCTCCCTAGTGGTGGACGAGCGCATCAAACAGGTCCGCCTGGAACTGGACTTCGCGGAGCGGCACCTGCCGAAGTGAGTCGCGGGGTAGAGGGAGGGGAGGCCCACTGGGACGGGAGGCCCCACCCCTCCCCCGACCGAGTCCGGTGGAGGGGCGGGCGCTCCTGGGCCCCCGCCCGCCCCTACGCCCCCGCTCGCTCCCGGCTCCTCCGCCCCAGCAACTCCGCCAGCCCCCGTCGCGTCGCCGCCAGCACCACCCGGTCCTCGCTCCGCAGGACATACGTGCCGGGCAGATTCCACACCAGTCCCGAACCCTGCCCCGCATCCTCGGCCGCGGCCTCCGCGGCCGGCTCCCGCCGTTCCTGCGCCGTCACCCCCGTGTCGAGCGCCAGCACCCGCCAGTACCCCGGCCGGAACGCCTCCGCGACCGTCCTGCCCTCCAGTTGCGGATGCCCGCCCACGTCCACGGCCGCGAACAGCAGTACCCGCCGCTCGACAGGAATCGCCCCCAGAATCTGCCGCCCGAACATCGCACCGGCGAACGCGGGCGCCGCCAGATGCGAGACGCTGCGGCTGCGCGTCAGGGCATGGGGGTGCGCGGCCCGGAGGGTGCGGTACACGGCGGTCGCGAAGTCGTCGTCGTACAGGCGGAGCACGACGCGCAGGTCGGGCCGCACCGACCGCGCGTACAGCACGGCCTCCAGGTTCGTCGTGTCGGCGCTGGTCACCGCGAGCAGCGCATGGGCCCGGTGGATCTTCGCGGCCTCCAGCACACCCTCCTGCGTGACGTCCCCGAGCACCACCGGCACCCGCAGCCGCCGCGCCGTCGCCAGCCCCCGCGCCTCGGGATCCGACTCGACGCACACCACCGGAATGTTCAGCTCCCGCAGCCGTGTCAGCACCCGCGTACCGATCTTGCCCAGCCCCAGCAGCACGACGTGCCCGCCGAGCCCACGCGGCGGCTTGCGCAGCGCGGACGCCGACCGGAACGTGCCCAGCGCCTCGAGCACCGCGGCCAGCAGCACCGGCAGCAACAGCAATCCCACCAGCCCGGAAAGGAGTTGCAGGACCTGCCGCCCCACCGACTTCCCGAGGGCCGGGTCGTCGATCGCGAAGAGATCGAGCAGCGTCAGATAGAGGGCGCCCAGCGGATGGATCCCGGTCACCAGCCACAACGCCACCGCGAGTGCGAACACGCACCCCATCAGACCCGCCAGCGACCACCGCAGCCGCCGTGAGAACAGTGACGTCAACGGCGGTACGACGCCGACCCCGCGCCCCGCCGACAGCGGCGGACCGGAGTACGACACCTGCTCCAGCACCACCGTCCCGCGTCCGGTGGCCGCCCGTACCGCGGCCTCGTCCGGCAGCAGCCGCGGCCCCCGCTCCCCGCTGCCCTCGGACCCGTCCGCGCCCGCCGGATCGCTGCTGGTCGCCGACAGCAGCGCCAGCGTGCACAGCCCGGGATCGGCGACCTGCCCCGGCGCGGGCGGCGGCCGCTCCACCGCGCGCAGCAGCAGCCCGTCGGTCTGCACGACCTTGCTGGTGCCGACGACGGCGCTGGCGGCCAGGGCGGGCGCGGCCGTGTCGGCGTCGGACAGCACGGTCGTGGACGCGTCGAACCCGGAGCCGGATCCGCCCCCGTCCCCGTTCCCGTTCCCGTCCCCATTGCTGGTCGCCAACGCGGCGGCCTGGTCGAGGAGTTCCTCGATGTGCAGCCCCAACCGCCGGTTGTACAGGCGCAGGACGAGTCGCAGCCGCGGGTTGAGACGGCGGGCGGTGAGGGCGGCGCGGATGTTGGTCTCGTCGTCGTCGTACACGAGCGCCAGCGCGGCCGCCTGCTCCACGCCCGCGTCCGCGAGTACGGCTTCGGACAGTTCGGAGGCTTCCACCACGCGGTCCGCGCCGGCGGACTGACCGCCGCTGCCGCTGCTGCTGCCGCCGGTCCCGCCGTTGCCCCCGGCCCGGCTCACGGCCGCGCTGACCACCCGGTCCAGCAGCGCCGACGCCGCGCGGGCCCGGCCGACCACCGGCGGGCGTACCGCGCGCTCGGAGGGCGGTACGACCAGCGTGACCTGCTCGCCGTACACGCCGCGCAGCTCGGCGGCCAGCCGGTGCGCGAGCCCGTCGTCCCCGCACACCACCATGTGCGCGGACGCGTCGCCCGGCGCACCACCCTGATACGGAACGCTCCCCACGAGGGGAAAGACTGCCTCACCGGGACGGGTGGTTCCAGCATTCGCCCCGTGGACGGCCGCCGTCGCTGAACGGGCGTGCCCGGACCGCCGTACTGAAGGGGAGGCAGACGAAGTCGTGCAGCGCGCCGGAGGTATTGCACCCGTGGCCATCATCAGACCAGCCCCGCCCGGGGCGGACCACAGCGACGCGGAGGTGACGCAGACCGGGGAGCGCGACGGGCCCGACCGGGACGGCTGGCATCTCACCTCGCCCGTCGTCCTGACCATGCTGCTGCTCGTCGTGGTGGTGGCACAGGGCCCGATCCGCCGGGCGCTGGGCGCGCCGGTCATGCAGAGCTGGACGACGGTGTTCGTGGCCGTGGTGGTCCAGGCCCTGCCCTTCCTGGTGCTCGGCGTACTGCTGTCGGCGGCCATCGCGGTGTTCGTCCCGCCGTCGTTCTTCGCCCGCGCCCTGCCGAAGCGGCCCGCCCTCGCGGTCCCGGTCGCCGGGGTGGCGGGCGCGGTGCTCCCCGGCTGCGAGTGCGCGTCCGTCCCGGTGGCCGGCGCCCTGGTCCGCCGGGGCGTCACCCCGGCTGCGGCGCTCGCGTTCCTCCTCTCCGCCCCCGCGATCAACCCGATCGTCCTGACCGCCACCGCCGTCGCCTTCCCGCGCAACCCGGAGATGGTCCTCGCCCGCTTCGCCGCGAGCCTGCTGGTGGCGTGCGCGATGGGCTGGCTGTGGCAGCGCCTCGGCCGCACCGACTGGCTGCGCCCGCCCGCGCGCGCCTCCTACGACGGCCAGGGCAAGGGCGCGGCGTTCTGGGGCTCGGTCCGGCACGACGTGATGCACGCCGGCGGCTTCCTGGTCGTCGGCGCGATGGCGGCCGCGACGCTGAAGGCCGTCGCTCCCGCCAGCTGGCTGCGCACGGCGGCCGGCAACCCGGTGGTCGCGGTGCTGGCGCTGGCGATCCTGGCGGTGCTGCTGTCCATCTGCTCGGAGGCGGACGCGTTCGTGGCGGCGTCGCTGTCGCAGTTCTCGCTCACGGCCCGGCTGGCGTTCCTCGTTGTCGGCCCGATGATCGACCTGAAGCTGTTCGCGATGCAGGCGGGCACCTTCGGCCGCGGCTTCGCCCTGCGCTTCGCCCCCGCCACCTTCACCCTGGCCGTGCTGGTGTCCGTCCTGACCGGGGCGGTGCTCCTGTGAACCGGCAGGCCCAGGCGGCAATGCTGTTCCTGGTCGGCGCGGCCCTGCTGCACGCGGGCCTCACCGACCTCTACCTGCGCTACGTCAAGGCCGGCCTGCAACCGCTGCTGCTGGCGTCCGGCGCGGTACTGATCGTCACGGCGCTCATGACGGTCTGGTACGAACGGAAGAAGGCGGGGGCGGGGCGGCAGGCCGGGCTCGGGGAGCGGCACACCCAGGGGGGCGGTGACGACAGCGCGCACGGCACCGCTCGTGGCCTTGGCGACGAGTACGGGGACGTCATTGCTCATGGCCATGGCGACGAGTACGGGCACGTCATTGCTCATGGCCACGGCGACGAGCACCGGCCCGGCGATGGTCATGGCCACTGCGAACCCCGCATCTCCTGGCTCCTCGTCCTCCCCCTCTTCGCCCTGATCCTGGTCGCCCCGCCGGCGCTGGGCTCGTACACCGCCGTCCGCACGGGCACGGCCCTCCAGCGGCCGTACGGCTACACCGCTCTGCCGGCCGCCAACCCCCTCCGGCTGAGTGTGGTCGACTACGCGGGGCGCGCGGTCTACGACCACGGCCGTTCCCTCGCCGGCCGCCGGATCCAGCTGACGGGCTTCGTCGCCCTGGACCACAGTGGCGCTCCGTACCTCGTCCGCATGGCCCTCAACTGCTGCGCCGCCGACGCGCAGCCCGTCAAGGTCGCCCTGACCGGCCGGATCCCCCCGGTCCTGCAACCCGACACCTGGCTGCAGGTCACGGGCACGTACACCGCACGCCGGACCAAGGACCCGGTCAACAACGGCCCGATCCCCTTCCTGAACGTCATCGAGGCGAGACCGGTACCGACGCCGCACGACCCGTACGACGAGACGTGGAACCAGTGAAAAACCACTGGCCCCACAAAGACAACGCGCCCTACTAGGGTGAAGCCACTTCGACGAGACGTTCCCCAGAAGTACGCCGCAGAGCGGGAGCGTCCCACCTCGCCGGCACGCCGAGCTGCCGCAGTGCCGAGGTGCCGGAGGGGCGGCAGTAGTCCTAGCCGACCCTTCCTACCGGAGGTTCCCTCATGAACGTAGGCATCGGCCTGCCCATCAGCGACCCGGTCACCCTGCTCACCTGGGCGCGGCGCGCCGAGGCGGGCCCCTTCACCACCCTCGGCCTGCTGGACCGGCTCGTGTACGACAACCCCGAGCCGCTGGTCCCCCTCGCCGTCCTGGCCGGCGCCACCTCCCGCATCCGCGTCCAGACGGAGGTGCTGCTCGCGCAGCTGCGCGACACCGCCCTGCTCGCCAAGCAGGCGGCCACCCTGGACCGGATGACGGGCGGCCGCCTGGTCCTCGGCCTGGGCATCGGCGGACGGGACGACGACCACCAGGTCACGGGCATCGACAAGCGCACCCGAGGCCGGCGCCTGGATGGGCAGATGGCAGTGCTGCGCCGCATGTGGTCCGGCGAACCGTACGGCGACGGTGCCGGCCCGATCGGGCCCGCTCCCGCCCGCCCCGGCGGCCCCGAAATCCTCTTCGGCGGCTTCCAGCCCGCCGCCCTGGAACGCGTGGCCCGCTGGGGCGACGGCTTCCTCGCCGCCGCGCCGCCCGCCTGGGCAGGGGGCCTCTTCGACAGAGTCCGAAGCTACTGGAGGGAGTACGACCGCGCCGGCACCCCCGCATCGTCGCCCAGGTGAACGTCGCGCTGGGCCCGCAGCAGGTCATCGACGACGCCCGCGCGGCCATGCACGCGTACTACACCTTCACGGGCACGCCCGACCGCATGGTCTCCGGCATGCTCACCACGCCCACCGCGATCCGCGAAGCGCTCACGGCCTTCGCCGACCTCGGCGCCGACGAGGTCATGCTCTACTGCTACGGCCTCGACCCCGCCCAGGTCGACCGCCTGGCCGACGTGCTGTGACGCCCGGTCCCGCTGATCCCGGTCTCGCCATGACCGGTCTCGCCATGACCGGTCTCGCCATGACCGGTCTCGCCATGACCGGTCTCGCCGTGACCGGTCTCGCCGTGACCGGTCTCGCCATGACCGGTCTCGCCGTGACCGGTCTCGCCGTGACCGGTCTCGCCACGACCGGTCTCGCCGTGACCGGGATCAGCGCGCGACCCGAATCCGCGTGACCGGGATCAGCGCGCGACCCGAATCCGCGTGACCGGGATCAGCGCGAGCGGCCGACCGGGATCCGCGCGATCGGGATCAGCGCGACCCGGACCGCCACGGACCGGGCACGGAGGGTATCCCGTGCCAGGCGTCCTGGGCGGTGGCGTAGCGCGGGAAGCGGCGCAGCACTCCGCTCGCCCACAGCATCCGGCCGACACCGGACCGGCCGTGGACGACACGTGCCCAGCCGTGCCGCGCGCGACAGTCCTCCCATGCCGCGAGCAGCGGGCCCAGGGCGCTGCCGTCCACGAACGTCACGTCGCTCAGGTCGATGATGAGGAAGCGGCGGCCGATCCCCGAGCGGGCGTCGGCCAGGGTGTGGGCGAAGGCCGGCCGGCACGGTCGTGAGGTCCAGTTCGCCGTGGGCCCGGACCACACGGCACTCCTCGAACAGCTCGGGCGGGTCGGAGAACTCCGGATGCGGGCGCACGCCCATCTCCTCTGCCTGTGGTGATGCTCGGCTGGTGCGCTGGGCCTCTGTTGCGCGAAGCAGGACTGCACGGAGAGGGCCGGGGTCAAGGGCGGCCGCACAGTGTACGCCGCACTCGATCGGGCGGCCGCCTTCCGCAGGGCGCCGTCCGCCCTCCACTGCGGGGGTACGGTAGAGGTACCGAGGGTACGTCGCACACCGGTGCCCGGACCGGTCTCGTCCTCGGCGCACCGACGACACCGGGCGGCGAGCCGCCCGGGGCGGGCTCCGCTCTCGTCGGCCGCATCGGCGCATACGTCGAGCCACGGCCGTACTTTCCCCGGTCCCCGCCGGACCTCGACCGCCCTGTCCGCGTCGCGCACCTACCCCTGGGCTCCCGGCCCAGCAGGAGCTCCCATGTCGACCGCCCCGCAACTCCCGCCGCCGCCCCCGCTCTCTTCCCCGTCCACCGTCCGGCTGCAGCTGGCACGGCAGTCCCGGTACGGCCGTACGGCCCGGCGTATCGACGGGGCCTGGTGGCCGCGGTCGTACGATCTGACGGCCGAACTACCCATCCTGCTGGGTGAGTTGTCGCGCATCTGGGGGCGGATCAACAGTGTCCTCGTGAGCGGGGCCACGTGGCCCGCGCCCCCGGGGCGGATCCTCGTTGCCGGCCAGGTGGTGCACGTGCGCCGGACGGACTCGCCGCGGGCGCTGGACACCGTCTGCCTGCTCGCGTCCGGCCGAGGCCGGTGGGACCTGCTGGTGGTGCCGCCCGCCGCCACGGAGGCGGAGGCCGGGCGGCTCATGGACGGGGCCGCGGGGCACGTCGCCTGAAGCGTGGATGTCGGCGTGCAGCGGACCGGCCCGCGCGCCCGTTCCGTGCTAGCGTCCTTCGGAGTTGCAGTCTTGGTTTCCCACGCATTTCGAGCGTCGCTGCCGGTCCGGTTCGGCGGCGCGTCTCCGAATTTCCCGGTCTCTTCTCCCGGGCGGGGCAATCATCGCGGCGACGTGGGAGTTTCACACGGTGTGAAGCCCCCTGTAGGGCCCCGAAGGAGAATGGCATGACTACCGGAACCGTGAAGTGGTTCAACTCGGAAAAGGGTTTCGGCTTCATCGCGCAGGACAGCGGCGGGCCGGATGTCTTCGCGCACTACTCGAACATCGCCGCCCAGGGCTTCCGTGAGCTACAGGAAGGCCAGAAGGTGACCTTCGACGTCACGCAGGGTCAGAAGGGCCCGCAGGCGGAAAACATCCGTCCTGCCTGACGCGGACGAAATCCGTCCTGCCTGACGCAGACGAAATCCGTCCCGCCCGACGCGGACGGACCGAACCCGCGCTCCCTGAGGGCGGCGCGGGTCACGGGTCACCGGCTGACTGCCGGGGGCCTTCCACGAAGGCCGGGCGGGCGTGCTCGCTGCCGGTGTCGAGGAGGATCTGCTCGGCCTGCTTGCGGTTGTCGGTACGGAGCGCTTCGGCCATCGCGGCATGTGCCGCGTCGGGCGGCGCGTCCGGCGGGATCACGAGCAGCGAGAAGAGCTCCTCGTTGCCGTGGGTGACGAGGAGGGTGCCGTCACCCACAGAAAACGCGTCGATGTGCACCACCTGGTCGTCGATGATCATCCGCGTAGGCAGCCAGTCCCAGGCGTCCGAGTCCACGCCGATCCGGACGACCGGCCCGAGGCGCTCGGTCAGCGCGGTGATCAGGCCGGGAAGTTCGGCGGCAATGTTCCTCGACCTGGGCCACCATGCACCGTCGAGGATCCCGTGATGGTCATCGGTCGTCATCAGGCGCAGAAGAGCCGTTCCCGGGCGCATGGGCCATGGGAGGCCGTCCTGCAGGAGCCCTGTCCCGGGCGGCGGGTCGGAGTCGGGCATCGCGCTCACCTGCCTGTGCGTTCCGGCGGCCTGCCGGTGGCGGGCGGCGAGTCGGCGGGGCTGTCGGGGCGGAATCTGGCTTCCTCGTGCCCACGCTACTCCTCACTCCTGGCCCTTTCTCCTACCTTTTTCCCACCTCGTCGCCGGGCCCGGCGACGAGCATGCGGCCCCCGGGCGTGTGCGGCGGTCAGCCGGGCTCGTCGGTGTGGGTGCGCCGCGCCTGGGAACGGCTGGTGATCAGCCAGGGCGACTCGGCGGGCTGCCCTTCGGCGGCGTGCCCGGTGTCGACCGTGAGGTGGACCAGGGTGCCGCTTCCGTCCGCGCCCGTGGGATAGCTACGCGGCTCGTCGCAGCGGAAGTTCTGGCGCAGGACCTGCGCGACCCGTTGGGCGATGTCGGGACGCGCCGCGACGATACGCACCTCGGCCAGCCTGTCCATGGGCGAATCGCCGCCCGCTTTCGCGTGCTGCATGGGGTCACCTCTGTGGCCGTTGGTATCTCGCCGAGGACGAGACCGGCGCGGGAGCCGGTGTGCGGGGAACCCACCGGCATGTCCACCGTACTCCCGCGCGGTCCGCAGCGGCCGTACGGCATTTCCGCCTGTGCATCCCGCGCAGGCGCACGCCGGTGAGAAGAGTCCAGAAGTATCCAGGAGTACGGTGAAGTCACCGAGGGTTTCCCGCGCACCGGCTCCGCCGCTGGTGCCGTTCTCGGCGATCAATGATGCCGGGGCGGATCCGTCCGCACTCGGGGGCAGGGATCGCCTCATGACCGTGAAGGCGCCGGACTGGCGGAGGGAACGGGGCCCCTCCCCCTGGGACGGAGAACGAGTCCGTCCCCTGACGCGGTGCCAGGTCGTCGACCGCCTGCAGGAACTGGGCGATCTGTACGCGGAGACCTCGGGCGGCGATCCATGGGCGTGGAACCAGGCCCGCGCCGCCTTCCTGCGGCGGTTGGCGGTCGACGTACGGCGACCGGGGTTCGCGATGCTGATCGCCGAGAACACCGTCCTGACGGGATGCGCGTACGGCTTCCCCGTATGCGTGGACGGACCCTGGTGGGAGGGCCTCGACGGATACCTTCCGGTGAACCTGCTCCGGCTCGCCGTCTCCGGGCGGCTCTTCGCGATCCCCGAGATCCTCGTCCAGCCCAGTGTGCGCATGCGGTACCAGAGCCGGGACTGGAACCTCGCCCGCCGGCTGCAGAGGCGGCTGCTCACCGACCACGGCGCTGCTCTCGGCGTCACGCTGGTGCACCGTACGGACGTCGAGACGTTCGAGGCGCTGCGGTCATGGGGATGGCGGTGCGTCGCTGACGACGACAGCCGGGGGACCCTGCAGCCCGCCCTACGGCGGGTCCTGGTCCTGGGCCCCTGACCAAAACGGGAAACCAGAACGGGAAACCGGAACGGGAACCGCCACCGGAAACTGCCACCGCGACCGCGACCAGGACTTCTGTGCCCGCCGCAGCAGATATTCCGGGGGCGCGACTAAAGTTCTCCGCAGGGGAACAACTCCCCGTGGCGGGCCGTGCCCTCGGCGGTCCGCGGAAAGGGACGCATGCCCTCGGAGAGCAGGCCGCACACCGGAAGCAGGCAGAGCGCCGGAGACGGGCCGGGCGCCGAAAACTCACCGAGCCCCGAAAGCCGATCGAGCCCCGAAAGCCGATCGAGCCCCGAAAGCCGACCGCAAGCCGCCGACCGGCTCGACGACGACCACTACCCGGCGTACACCATGGGCAGGGCGGCCGAACTGATCGGTGCCACGCCCGGCTTCCTCCGCGCGCTGGGCGAGGCCGGGCTGATCGCGCCGACGCGATCGGGGGGCGGTCACCGCCGCTACTCCCGCCATCAGCTGCGCCTCGCCGCCCGTGCCCGGGAACTGGTCGACCAGGGCACGCCGATCGACGCCGCCTGCCGCATCATCAGCCTGGAGGACCAGCTGGAAGAGGCACTGCGCGTCAACGAGGAGCTGCGCCGCGCGGCCGAGGGAGACGACACGAGCGGCGACTGAAAATCTGACGTCGGCGAAGCAGAAATTCACCGGGCGCCGGAAAAGGCTGTTTGCTGCGTATCCTACCAATGAGCTTTCCGGTTGATTCTCCTCACATGCCGGCGATTTGTTCCGTGCTAGGCTGGTGGCAGTTGCGGTTGTGGTTGCCATTTTGCTGTCGGTTTTTCCCGGGCAGGTGATCATCACAGCGATGATGAGGCTTGCGAAGTGCGAGTCTCCAGCACTGCCTGAGGAGTTATGACATGGCCACCGGTACGGTTAAGTGGTTCAACGCGGAAAAGGGCTTCGGCTTCATCGCGCAGGACGGCGGCGGCGCCGACGTCTTCGCGCACTACTCGAACATCGCCGCCCAGGGCTTCCGTGAGCTGCAGGAAGGCCAGCGGGTGACCTTCGATGTCACGCAGGGCCAGAAGGGCCCGCAGGCGGAGAACATCGTCCCCGCCTGACCTCCGCGAACCGCGAAACGAGGGGCCCGCACCCAAGGTGCGGGCCCCCCGTTTTTGTTTCTCATTCACTCATTCACAGGGGTCCCGATATACCCGATACAGAGGCCCCTGAATAAACGCTTGCCCGCATATGTGCCGCTTTCCGCACCGGCGAAAAGGAAAACCCACCCCAATGGGGCCCTGCCGTGAACAGGACGCGTGACTCAACTCTGCGAGTGCCTGGTCCGCCGCGGACGACAAGGTTCGGCCACGGCTGCGCCCAGCGGCCGGAGGAAGCCGGGTGTGGCACTCCTATGGCTCGGAGAAGAGCGGGTATCCCGATAGAGCAATAGAACCAATAGGACAAAGAGGGACCACCTGGTGCAGACTACTCTGGTGGATCACTTCTGCGCCGGGAAGGACACCCCCGACCGGTCGGAGTCCTTCGGGGAGGAGCTTCTGGGGACCCTGCTGGACCGCGCCCATGTACTGCCGCCCCATCTCATCGGCCCCATCGTCGCGGATGCGGTCGGCAGGCTGGGCGGACGCGATGTCTCGGTGCTGCTCCAGGACTACGGTCAGTTCGTTCTCTCACCGCTCCGCGGTGATGGCCTGGTCGCCGGGAACCCGGAAGTGATCGACGCGTCCGATGTCGGCCGGGCATTCCTCGAGGGGCGTCCCCTGGAGGTTCCCCGCGAGGACGGTGTACGGGTGTTCTTGCCGCTGCTGGACGGCGGGGACCAGGTGGGGGTCATGGCCGCCACCCTGGACGGCGTCGACGACGACGATCGGCGTCTGCTGCGCAGGATCGCCAGCGTGGTGGCCGACATGCTGGTCACCAAGCACAACTACACCGACCTGTTCTTCCTCTCCCGGCGCCGACAGCCGATGAGTGTGGCCGCGGAGATCCAGTGGTCGCTGCTTCCTCCGCTGGCGATGGTCATGCCGCGCGTGTCGGTCGCGGGAATCCTGGAGCCGGCGTACAACGTGGCGGGTGACAGCTTCGACTACGCCCTGAACGGCGACGTCCTGCACGTAGCCATGATCGATGCGATGGGGCACGGCCTGAGCGCCGCCGTGATGGCGACCGTCGCCATCGGCGCCTACCGGCACGCCCGCCGGATCAGCATCGGCCTGCCCGAGATCTATTCCTTCATGGACCGGGCCGTCGCGGACCAGTTCGGTCCCGACCACTTCGTCACCGCGCAGATGATGCGCCTCGACACGGCGACAGGACGCCTGCAGTGGGTCAACGCCGGACACCCCGCACCCATGCTCGTCCGTGGTCACCGGGTCGTCCGCCGTCTGAGCGGCCCGACCACCCTGCCGGTCGGGTTCGGCGGCGAGGAACCCGTGGTCAGCGAGCTCGCGCTGGAGCGGGGAGACCGCGTCCTCTGCTTCACCGACGGGCTCATCGAGGAGCACGAGATCGGCGAGCAGCCGTTCGGCGAGGAGCAGCTGATCGACTGGGTCAACCGCGTGGCGGGCACCGGAATGGGAACCCGCGCGATGACACGCTCGCTGTCCAACGTCCTGAAGGAAGCGCGCGGAGGACTCACCACCGACGACTCGACACTCTTCCTCATCGAATGGGCGGGGCCCCCGGAAACCGACCACATCCCACGGTGACGCCGACACCTTCGACGAGGGCCGCCGCAGGGGAGCCGCAGGGAGCCGCAGGGAACTGTGCACGTGCGGGCCGGTTGTGGCGCTCTTAGCCTGGTGTAGCTCGGGGTAGTTGCGGAGGAATGCCATGCCCCGATCCATCTGGTCCGGCGCCATCAGCTTCGGTCTGGTGACGGTGCCGATCAATGTTCAGTCGGCGACCGAGGACCACAGCGTGCGGTTCCACCAGTACCACCTTGAGGACATGGGCCGCGTCCGGGTGCGGAAGTTCTGCGAGCTGGAGGACCGCGAGGTCACGAACGACGAGATCGGCAAGGGCTACGAGTTGTCGAAGACACAGGTCATCCCGATCAGCGACGCTGAGCTGAGCAATCTGCCCCTGCCCACGGCCAAAGCCATTGAGATCGACGCCTTCGTCCCCCTGAAGTCCATCGACCCGATCCGGATCGGGGAGGGCTACTACCTGTCCCCGGACGGGCAGGTCGCGGCCAAGCCGTACAAGCTGCTCCGACAGGCCCTGGCCAGATCGGCGAAGGTGGCGGTCGCCAAGTGGGCGTGGCACGGTCGCGAGCGGCTCGGGCTGCTCCGAGTGCGTGACGACGTGATCGTCCTCCATCTGATGCGCTGGCCCGACGAGATCCGCGATCCGTCCGAGATCACCCCGCCTGCCGTGGACGTGGACGAGAACGAGATCCGCGGCGCACTCGCCCTCATGGACACCATGACCCGCGACGACCTTGAGGGTGACGAGTTCCGTGACACCTACACCGAGGCGCTGGAGCAGATCATCGAGGCCAAGCGGGAGCACCGCGAGCCGCCGGAGATGCCGGAGCAGGAGGCCGAGTCGGGCAAGGTGCTGGACCTCATGGCCGCGCTGAATGAGTCTTTGGCCCGGGCGAAGGCCTCCCGCGGCGAGACGGGCGAGGCCGAGGTGCACGAGCTGCCGCGCAAGAAGACCGCGGCCAAGAAGACCGCGGCCAAGAAGACCGCAGCCAAGAAGACCGCGAGGCAGACCGCCGAGAAGACCGCCGAGAAGACCGCCGAGAAGACCGCCGAGAAGAAGGCCACGAAGAAGGCCACGAAGAAGGCCACGAAAACGGCGGCGGCGAAGAAGACGTCGGCCCGGCGGCCGCGCAGCGCGTAGCCTCCGGGCCACGATCGGCCGGCACAGACGGTTCACACGTGGTTCGAGGGCTACTCGGATCAAGCGGTGTTGGGACAACAGCTCCGTCGGGCTCTTCGTACCAGCCGTCGCGGAGAGCCCCGCAGTTGCCTGCGCTACCGCTTGCGGGGCGGGGCCTACTCCGGGATGACCCGCAGCGCGGTGTCCGGATTGCAGTCTCAACGTGTGCGTACAGCGACCTGCGCGCCTGCTCCTCGGTGATCGGCTTCGCCCGGACACCATTCGCCATGTGGCAGCCGCCCTTGTGGATGCGCACCCGTGGGCTCCCGGTCCCTATGCCCCGCTCCATCAGCCACTCGGGCGGCTTGGGCCGGCGCGCCTCGCCCATCCGTCGCTCAGCCTCGCGCCGCTCCTCGGCAGCGATCCAGCGGTCGAGCTGGGCCAGATTAGCCTTCGCCTGCTGCACGAACATGCGGCGCGCGAAGTATAGCAGCTCCGCGAGACGGCATGCCTTCGTTCACATGTTCGAGTTTAAGCCGGCGGGCGCTCAGCGTCCGGCTTCGTCCGGCTTCCCCTTCAGGAACCACGTGGTCCTGGCACCACGTCCGTCTGCTGGACGAACCGGCACCGTTGCGCGCGCAGTTGCGTGCCCGGACGGCACCTGCCTGGTCCGGGGGAGCTCACCCAGTGCCTCCCGGGCGGCGTGCGAGGCGATCTTCGCTCGACTCGTCGGTGATCCGTGTCGCGCCCCATGCGCCCGGCGCCACCGCCTGAGCAGCGGGTTTGGACGGCGTCACGGGTCACCGCCGCCGGTTGCCGTGCTCGCGGGTGTGGAAGAAGTCGCCGAGTTCCCCGTTACCGTCGGCGAACCGTCCGGCGACGAACCCGACGGCAAGCAGCGCCAGCACCAGCAAGAACGCGCTGAAGCCGCCGAAGTATCCGGCGAAGCCCAGCGCCATCCCGGCGATCAAGCCGACCACGGCCCCATTCATCTCGCGATTCATCCCGCGCTACCTTCGCGTCGCCGCCCGCAGGTGCACGGCTACTCGACCCGCCGCTCTGGTTGTTCGTCTTCCTCGTCGGGCAGATGCACATCGCTGACCGCGATGTTGACCTCGACAACTTCCAGACCGGTCATCCGCTCGATGGCAGCGATCACGTTCTCTCTGACGTCGCCCGCGACATCGGTGATCGATACGCCGTACTCGACCACGATCTCCAGGTCGACCGCGGTCTGTACCTCCCCGACCTCGACCTTCACCCCGCTGGTGACCGACTTCCCGCCGGCACCGGGCATACGTTCCCGCATGGCCCCCATGCCACGGGCGAACCCGCCGCCCATCGCGTGGACGCCCGGCACATCCCGGGCTGCCATCCCGGCGATCTTCGCCACCACACCGTCGGCGATCGTCGTGCGGCCACCACCCCGCTCGCCTGATGGCTCCGCAAGAGGGGTCTCGGGCCGGTTCGGCAGTCCGGTATCCGTCATTTTCGGTTACCTCTTTCCGAGGTGTAGGCGGTCTGTCGCACTTCTTCCCTCACGTTAAAGGCGAGTGCCCAACACTGCTCAGGTAATGCCACATACGGGCGATATCGGGTATTAAGTCAGGAGGCGGTGATATCTCGCGGAGAAGGATCAGGTTGAGCGCCGGGCCGGGCCGCCCTAGCTGCATTGCCCTGTGAGGTTGGGGACGCGGCTTGCGGGTGGTTTGCCTTCAGCGCGGTGGCGTCGGCGGTGGGCCAGTCGCGGTCCGCCGTCCACGCAGACCGCTTCCAGCGCGCCGACCATGGCCCTTCGGTGTGAGGGCGCCATTGGGTCGACCGGAGGCGGAGGGCCGCCCGTGTCGTGTCAGCCCCGCGCCTCCTCGGACTCCATGAGCTGGATCCCCTTGTGCGTCAGCGTGACCATCGCGGGCGTGTTTCCTCGGGTCCAATCGACCACGATCAGTCCCTCACCCGCCAGGTACGTGTAGGCGGCGGCCAGGTCCTCCTCGGGCACAGCGAGGCCGTCGCGCAGCTTCGCCCCGGTGAGGCCGAGGAGTCGATTGCCTTCCATGGCCTCGTACAGAGTCTTCATGATCGCCTCGCGGTACTGCTTCCGCTCGTGCAGTGTCGCCATGGCTGCCTGCCTTCCGTGCCGACGGCACCGGCGGGAACCGGTACGGCCGGGGTGGTGGTTCCCCGGTCGATGGGCCATCGCCTCACATTTCGTCCGCCTGCGTGTGATCCTCCCGTGAGGACTGGCTGGTCACCAGCGAGGACGTGCCGACTCCGCCATGTGCGCGGTGTCCACGGTGAGGTGGAGGCGTGTTCCGCCGTCAGCGCCGGCGGGGCAGCTGCGCTGGTTCAGTAGCGGCCAAACAACGGCGGAGAACATCGGCGACATGGCGAGCCGCCGCCGGGGACGCGGCAACGATACGAACCTCGGCGGTACCCGGTGCAGTCCCGGTGACTTCATCACCTCGTTCATTCAGGACGACGTGTATCAGGGGCGACGTGTCGGTGGCCGGAGCCTCACACCCACCGCCCCCGGCCAGAAGCAGGTCTGCATCATCAACGGCTTCCCTCTCGATGCTCACGGCGTGTGGCGTCGGGCTCGCGGCGTGTGGCGTCGGGCTCGCGGCGTGTGCCGTCGGCGAGAGATCCCTCCGGCCCGGTCGCACGTGGGCTCTTCCGGGTCCACCGACCGATTCCCGGTAGGGCGTCGCCGTAGCGGAACACCGCGATCCTTTCGTCATGCTGCGTGTTGAGCCGGTGGATCAGGATCATTCCCGCGATGATCAGCACGATGATCACGGCGACGGTGACGACTGTCTCCACGTCCTCACCCCCTCCGGGCGGAACTCAAGAACCCGATCGCGGTCCCGGCCGCCGAAGCGGCTCCGCCATCGGTCTCCCATTCCTCTTCCCGGCTCCGAGCCTCTGTCGCGTCGTGGCTCATGGCCTCGCCGGCCATCAGATCGCTGGCGGTGCGGAGGCTTCCCGGAACGGCTGCTGCCGCCATCAGCCGGGCGGCGGCAGCAGGCTCCGTCTCCGGCGGGATCACCAACAAGTCCCAACGGCCCACCGTGTAGGAGAGGAGGAGCAGTTTGTTCGGGTCCTGCTCGTCGGCGAACCAGCCGACGTGCACCGTGTGCCCGGTGACAGGCACCTTGCGCGGGATGACAGGCCAGTGGGCCGGGTTCACGGTGACGCGGGTGATCCGACCCCAGCGCGCGTCCAGCACGTCGGTCAGAGCGGGGATCTCCCGGAGGAGATCGCGGGAGCGGGGCCACCATGCACCGTCCAGGAGACCTGGAGCCGAGCCCGTCGGAGTGAGGGACAGCCGGGCCGACGCTGAGGGCAGACGCTCTTTGCTGATCGCACGATCGATGGTCGCGGTCATGGCGCGGACCTGTCCCCGGGGCTGGTCTTCGACGTCCCGGTGTTGTCGCTCCGCCGGAAACGACACCGGCATGGCGGCCGGTGCGCGAAGTACTCACGGTACTTTCACTCTACGCCGCTCCGAGGCCCCGGGACGTGCGCGTGAGCAGGCTTTGGCTCCTGCCGGACGGGATCCATCAGGCACATCCGATCCCCCGCGGAAGCTCCTCGGACCGTACTCGCCTGTACTGGACGGAGTCGCTGCGCGACCTGGTGGCCTCGGTGATGGAGACCAACGTGTCAGTGCAGGCGAACCGGATGAATCTGATCATGAAGAAGGTGACGAGCTGGGCCGCGATCACCGCTGCGCATGGCGATCACCGGCTTCTACGGACAGGGCTGCGCCGGGTCCGCGACCGGATCGACCGGGAGTACGCGCAGCCGCTGGACGTCGAGGCGCTCGCCCGCGGCGCGCACATGTCGGCCGGGCACCTCAGCCGCGAGTTCCGGCTCGCCTACGGCGAGTCGCCGTACGGCTACCCCATGACGCGGCGCATCGAGCGCGCGATGGCGCTGCTGCGTCGTGGCGACCTCAGCGTCACCGAGGTCTGTTTCGCGGTCGGCTGCTCGTCGCTGGGCACCTTCAGCAGTCGCTTCACCGACCCGGTCGGTATGCCGCCCAGCACCTACCGGCGCCACGCGGCGCGCGCGACGGCGGAGATGCCGTCGTGCGTGGCGAAACAGGTGACCAGACCGATCAGGATTCGAGAAGCGCGGGTCACGGAGCCGCAGCTAGCGTGACCGCCATGGACATCACGATTCACCCGACCTTCCTCCCGCACGACGAGCCGGACGCATCCCTGGCCTTCTGTCGCGACACCCTCGGCTTCGAGGTCCGCAACGACGTCGCATACGGCGGGATGCGCTGGATCACGGTCGGCCCCGCCGACCAGCCCGGCACGTCGATTTAGGGCTTCCCGTTCGTCTTTAAGCTCGACAAGACATACCGGGTAGATGTGACCCACGACTTCAGGAGTGACCATGACCGGCTCTTCCACCCAGGGAATCAAGACCGTGCTGCATCCCGTGTCCGACCTGGCGACGGCCAAGGCGGTGTACGCCGCCCTGCTCGGCGTACCGCCGCAGACCGACGAGCCCTACTACGTCGGCTTCGAGGCCGCGGGCCAGCACATCGGGCTGGTGCCGGGCGGTGGACCGCAGGGCATGACCTCGCCGGTGGCCTACTGGCACGTGCCGGACATCGAGGCGAAGCTGGCCGAGGTGACCGCCGCGGGTGCCACCGTGAAGGAGCCCGCGCGCGACGTCGGTGGCGGCCGCCTGGTGGCCACCGTCACCGACCCCGATGGCAATGTCCTCGGGCTGCTTCAGGACCGATGAGTGCCGACCCCCGCTCGCGCGCTCAGCGTCGTCGCGACACCGAGCATCGGCTCACCCACGACAAAGACGTCCGGGTGGCCAGTGCCTCGGCGGACGGTGCGCCGTACCTGGTGCCGCTGTCTTTCGACTGGGACGGCGAGGCGCTGCTGACGGCCACGCCGACGGACAACCCGACCGGCAGGAACCTGGCCGCCACCCCGTTCGGCTGGGGCTGGGCCACACCCGCGACGTGTCCATGATCGAGGGCGAAGTCGAGGTCCTCGAGATCGACGCGCTGCCGCAGGAGCGGGGTGACCGGTTCGTCGCGCACACCGGCTTCGACCCGCGTGCGCCGGCCACGCCGTACCGCTGGTTCCGCATCTCCCCGCGCCGCATCCAGGCTTGGCGCGGGGTGAACGAGCTGCCCGCCCGCGAGCTGATGCGCGACGGCCGCTGGTTGGTCTGACGCCTCGGCCGGGCGCGCCGCGTGGCCGGGGCCCAGAGGCTCCACGGGCCGAAGCGGCGTGGATGCCTTGGTTCTTGCGCCGAGCGCGACCCCGGCCGGCGTCAGCCGGACGGGCGTCGGGCCACCCCGGCCGACACCGCCGATCAGGGAGACAGCGGCCGTTGCCGCGACCGCGCCGACGAAGGAAAACCAGACGTCACGCTCGAAGCTGGTCAGATCGAGCCAGGGGACGCCGACGGAGACCGCGAAGGCGGCCCCGACTAACAGATGGAGACACGATGAGCATGGCCACGAGGACGGACACGCAGTCGCCTGCGTTGCACGTTGCCGACAGCCACGAATTGATCCGCGTGCACGGCGCGCGCGAGAACAACCTCAAGGACGTCAGCGTCGAGATCCCGAAGCGCCGGCTGACGGTGTTCACCGGTGTCTCCGGCTCGGGCAAGAGCTCGCTGGTGTTCGACACGATCGCCGTGGAGTCGCAGCGGCTGATCAACGAGACCTACAGCGCCTTCGTGCAGGGCTTCATGCCGACGCTGGCGCGGCCCGAGGTCGACGTCCTCGACGGGCTGACCACCGTGATCACCGTCGACCAGCAGCGGATGGGCGCCGACCCCCGCTCCACGGTCGGCACCGCCACCGACGCCAACGCGATGCTGCGCATCCTCTTCAGCCGGCTCGGGAAGCCGCACATCGGCCCGCCCAGCGCGTTCTCCTTCAACGTCGCCTCGGTCCGGGCGAGCGGTGCGTTCACGGTCGACCGCGGTGCCGACAAGACCAAGGCCGTGAAACGGACCTACACCCGCACCGGCGGCATGTGTACGCGCTGCGAAGGCCGGGGCACGGTCTCCGATATCGACCTCACCCAGCTCTTCGACGACTCCAAGTCGCTCGCTGAGGGCGCGATCACCATCCCCGGCTACAAGGCGGACGGCCATTGGACAGTGCGGATCTTCACCGAGTCGGGCTTTCTCGACCCGAACAAGCCGATCCGCGACTACACCGAGACCGAGCTGCACGACTTCCTCCACCGCGAGCCGACCAAGGTGAAGGTCAACGGCATCAACCTCACCTACGAGGGGCTGATCCCCAAGGTCCAGAAGTCGTTCCTCTCCAAGGACCGGGAGGCGCTGCAGCCGCATATCCGGGCGTTCGTGGACCGGGCGGTCACCTTCACCGCTTGCCCCGAGTGCGGCGGCACCCGGCTCAGCGAGGCTGCCCGGTCGTCGAAGATCAAGGGGATCAACATCGCCGACGCCTGCGCGATGCAGATCAGCGACCTGGCCGAATGGGTCCGCGGCCTCGACGAGCCGTCGGTGACGCCGCTGCTCGCCACGCTGCAGCAGACCCTCGACTCGTTCGTGGAGATCGGGCTGGGCTACCTCTCGCTCGACCGGCCGTCGGGCACGCTGTCGGGCGGCGAGGCGCAGCGCGTCAAGATGATCCGCCACCTCGGCTCCTCACTCACCGACGTCACCTACGTCTTCGACGAGCCCACCACGGGCCTGCACCCCCATGACATCCAGCGGATGAACGACCTGCTGCTGCGGCTGCGGGACAAGGGCAACACGGTGCTCGTCGTGGAGCACAAGCCGGAGGTGATCGCGATCGCCGACCACGTCGTCGACCTCGGCCCCGGCGCCGGTACGGCGGGCGGCACCGTCTGCTTCGAGGGCACCGTCGAGGGGCTGCGGGCCAGCGGCACCATCACCGGTCGCCATCTCGACGACCGGGCCGCCCTCAAGGAGACGGTGCGGAAGCCCACCGGCACGCTGGAGATCCGCGGCGCGACGGCGAACAACCTGCGCGACGTCGACGTCGACATCCCGCTCGGGGTGCTTGTCGTCGTCACCGGCGTCGCCGGCTCCGGCAAGAGCTCGCTCGTGCACGGGTCGATCCCCGCCGGCGCGGCTGTGGTGTCGATCGACCAGGGCGCGATCCGCGGCTCGCGACGGAGCAACCCGGCGACATACACCGGACTGCTCGACCCGATCCGCAAGGCGTTCGCGAAGGCCAACGGCGTGAAGCCGGCGCTGTTCAGCGCCAACTCCGAGGGCGCCTGCCCCAACTGCAACGGCGCCGGCGTCATCTACACCGACCTGGCGATGATGGCCGGCGTCGCCACCACCTGCGAGGAGTGCGAGGGGAAGCGGTTCCAGGCATCGGTGCTGGAATACCACCTCGGCGGCCGCGACATCAGCGAGGTGCTCGCGATGTCGGTGACCGAGGCCGAGGAGTTCTTCGGCGCCGGCGAGGCGCGCACGCCGGCCGCGCACCGCATCCTCGGCTGGCTCGCCGACGTCGGGCTCGGCTACCTCAGCCTCGGCCAGCCGCTCACCACGCTGTCCGGCGGCGAGCGGCAGCGGCTCAAGCTGGCCACCCACATGGCCGAGAAGGGCGGCGTCTACGTCCTCGACGAGCCGACCGCCGGCCTCCACCTCGCCGACGTCGAGCAGCTGCTCGGCCTGCTCGACCGGCTCGTCGACTCCGGCAAGTCGGTCATCGTCGTCGAGCACCACCAGGCGGTCATGGCGCACGCCGACTGGATCATCGACCTCGGCCCCGGCGCCGGTCACGACGGCGGCCGGATCGTCTTCGAGGGCACACCCGCCGACCTCGTCGCCGCCCGCTCCACCCTCACCGGCGAGCACCTCGCGGCCTACGTCGGCAGCTGACCGAGGCCCTCGCGGACACCGTGAGACGAGTTCTCTCATCTGTTTCGACTCGTCCCACTCGACTGCTGACGAGACGTGTTGACGTGGGACGAGTAGCGGATGCCTCAGGGCCTGAGCGGGTGGGGGACGTAAGCCGGAGCAGACCTGGCCAGAGCGGACACGGACAAAGTCTCCCAACCCCACCTGATCCTTTTGGGTATCGGCCTTGCTGATCACTCTGCATCAGCGGCGGGGCAGGGGGACGACGCCCTTGACGTCGTCCCCCTGCCCTTGATCCGTGACCGGAGCGGGGAGCGTACGGCTGAACGTACTCAGCTCGCGGCGGAGCCGCTGGAGCTCGTCGTCCTTGGCGGCCAGGACGGACAGGAGGAGTCGGGCCTTGCAGTCGACCTGATGTACTACTGCCTGCGCCTGGATGTCTGACGACTCGTCAGCTATGGTCGGCCTGCCGTTCGCGTCCGAAGGAGCGAGTCCAGTGGTGAGTGAAGTGGAGACGCACCCTCAGAGTCCGCAGCCGGCGGGTACTCCGCGATGGGTCGCGATGTTCTACCAGCCGTCCACGACCTCTTGGCGGGCTGCCGCGGAGTCGCCCCATCGCGATCCCGTGCAATACGCACTCGGTGAGATGGCCCAGACCATGCGGGCGCGCGGAGCTGATGTGACAGCCACTCTGTGGGGGCCGAAGGACGGCGCGTGGCATCGCTTCGACATGTCCTTCCCCACAGCCGCAACCGCACCGCCCCACCCACCTTCTGGGAGCTCCAAAGAGTCAAGCAAGCTCGCGGAACGCATGACCGACCGTCTGCACCAGGTGCTCATGGCCGGCTTGAGCAAGGCGGGTATCTATGACCTGGGGCCAGACGACTGGGCGGCTGTCCAGGCAATCGTCGATCGGCTCGACGAGGTCACCGTTCGCAGGGTTGTTTACTGGCTCTCCGCCAACAGCAGTGAGAAGTAGGCAGTCAAGAGGTGCAACTCGCGGCTTCGGCAGGTTGCTGGGCCGTGGCGCTCTCAACGCGAAGGCTGCCGCACGTCCGCGGACGCTTGGCGCGGGGCACCTGCGCACCCGGTGTATGGCCGGTCCCCCCAGTCCGCTGACGTGCATGTGGCAAGAAAGGCCGATGACTTGTCCGCCTTCCCAGGCGGCGTCGCCACAACGCTGGGCTGTTCGATGTCCTCACGTTCCCGGAGGGCGTGTATGCGTTGAAACCGGAGACATCGTATGCGGTGATCGGCATGCTGAGGGGTCATGGCGGCTGAATCGGCCAATGAGTAAAGCTGTTGCGGGGGAACGCGATCCGGATGCCGGAGGTGCCCTTCGATCAAGGGTGAGGGGTGGGGGAGGGTGCGGCCGATTCGGCGACGTGGGTGGCGGGCAGTTAGGTCATCAACGCCATCAGGTTTGACCGACCCGTCGGGCCGATCAGGGGGTCGGTGACCGTGACGCGACTTGGAGTGCAGATGAAGGTTTCCGTCGACCCGAGCCTCTGTTACGGCTCCGCCGAGTGCGCCCACAGGGTTCCGTCAGTGTTTGCCTTCGTGGACGAATTCGGCACTGTCATTCCAGGCCGCGAGGACTCCGGGGATGATCCACGGGTCCAAGAAGCGGCAGAGAAGTGTCCTTCCCAGGCCATCAGGATCACCGAGTAGCCCGTCCTCGCCGTGCTCGCGAGGTGGCGCCCCCGCAAGGATGGCCTTGGCGGGGCCCGCCGCTCCGAACCGCGCGCGGCACCGGTCCATCCAGCCGGTGCCGCGGACGCCGGTCCTCTTCATCCCGGTTACCGCAGCAGGGTGTGGAGGAGGCCGACCACGGCCAGGCCCACGATGAGCGCGGTTCCGACGGTCGGGTGGAGGAAGGCCACGTACATGCTGGCGCCTCCCGCGAGCAGCAGCAGGGCGGTGCGGTTGTCGATCTGACCGTTCACGCAGAACTCCCAGGTGCGAGGGGTGAGAACGCGGCCGTTCCGCGTTTCGGCCCGCAGCCTGCAGCACATGAGAGTTAGCCCCGCAACTCTCGCGAGAATCCGCTTCGATACGGCTGATTTCAGCAGGTCAGCAGCCTGATGCCCCGGACAGTGCGGCCACTACGGCCGCCCGGTGGGTGCCGGAGGAAGGCGCGCGTTACCGTGTCGCTGGAGCCGGCGGAGAGGTCATCGGATGAGCAGTCCCGTTGCGGAGGTCCTGGTCACGCTCGGGCGGCGGTACGTGCGTGACGCTCCGGGGTCGCTCGGCAAATCGCTGCTCGCCGCGGCCTACCTCAATGCCCGCCTGCGGGAACACCCCCGGCGGAGGGTCGTTGAGACTCGGTTCGGCGCGCGGTTCGCCGTCGACACTCAGGACCTGATCCAGCGGTATGTGTATCTGTTCGGGGCGTGGGAGCCGCACATGACGAGCTGGCTGCAGCGGCGGCTCAGGCCGGGGGACACCTTCGTCGACGTCGGGGCCAATGTCGGGATCTTCAGTGTGCTCGGTGCGCGGCTCGTCGGTGACCAGGGGCGGGTGGTTGCGATCGAAGCCTCGCCCGTCTTCCACCAGCGGCTGTTGCAGCAAGCCCGCCTCAACGGCTGCCGCAACATCCGGGCGGTGAACGCCGCTGTCGCGGACAGCCACAAGACGCTGAGTTTCACGCTGGCCAGCTCGCGCAACATGGGGGCGAACAGCATCGTTCCGTATCAAGGCCCCGCCGAGTCCACATTCGACATCGACGCCCTCCCGCTGCCGGAGCTGCTCGACCCCGAGGAGATCGCGAACGCCCGAATCATCAAGATCGACGTGGAAGGGGCCGAGGGTGGGGTTGTCCGGGGGCTGGCGCCCATACTCGACACGCTCAGGCCCGACGCTGAGATCACCGTCGAGGTGACCCCCGATCGCATGGCTCAGCTCGGGGACTCGGCAGATGAGCTGCTGAAGACGATGGCGGATGCCGGCTTTCACGTCTACCGGCTGGCCAACGACTACGCCCCCGAGAGCTACCCGATCGCCCTGAGGGGGGAGCCGAGCGTTCCCGTGCGGTGGCGGGGGCGGGTCGTCGGTGAGAGCGATTTGATCTTCTCGCGCGTGGATGCGGAGACCCTCCCTTGACGTGAAGCGGCCCGGTTCCTTCGCGCAGGAGGGAACCGGGCCGTGTGGGCGGTCGGGGTACCGCCTGGAGATCGTTCTGCCGGAGGGCGGGCCACACGCCGGTAAAGGTGTCGTCGACCGCATGGCGGAAATCGGCATCACGGTCACGCACTCAGTCGAGCGGCCCGAGCCCGGACAGGCCAATGCCGAGGAGGCGACGCTCCTCGGCATTCAGCGGGGCGCGCTTGTCACGGGCATTCAGCGGACGTACTACAGCGACGACGGGCGCCCCGTCGAGACGGCTGACATCGTCATTCCCGCCAGCCTCTGCGAGATCGTGTACGAGGTTCCGGTCAGTCCGTGACCGGGGAGAGCAATGCTCATGACCTGTGGATCGATGTCGGGGAGACACGCGAAGGGCGTACCTTCCCGAATGATCCTGTGATGGTCATCGAGTAGGCCGACG